>DATBYL010000021.1:0-24149 GCA_036513735.1 Candidatus Acidiferrales bacterium | reverse complement strand
CAGGCGGCGTCGGTCGGCAACCGCAATCCCATAAAAATCACGGGGCAGAACAAGTGGCTGCACATCCATTACGATTTGAACGGTCACGCAGAAGAGGAAATTCTAGGCGTGGCGATTTCTGTTGCGGATCAGCCAACATCGGTGATCGTCAGCCGCCCGGGGCAGGTTCTGCAGACCGCCATTAAGCATGTGATGGCTTCGACCCCTTATGTGAGCGGATCGCGCACGCCGCAGGGACAAATGCAATCGCACCTGGCCGCGTTTGCGGCAATCGGCGCAACATTCAAGGCGAATCCTGATTTCAACGCGAAGTACGCAGCGTTCATGCAGGACCAAACGAATCGAAACATTGCGGCGTCGTGGGCGATAACCAATTCCATTCTCGCGCAAGGCCGGGCAGAGCAAGCGCAGAGGACGGCGAATGCGCAAGCGTTCATTGCAAACATGCAGAAACAGGGCGACGCGCGGAATGCGCAGTTCAACGCGCAAATGGCGGCGAAGGACGCGCACACGAAGGACGTGGTTGACTATCTGCTGGATCAGCAACTGTATGTGAATCCGACCACGGGGCAAACGCAGACACAGAGCAATCAATACAATCACACCTACTCGAACGGAACGGGGCCGGGGAGCACAGTGGTGCAGTCGAATGCGCCGGCGAATCCGCAGGGAGTGCTGCCGGGAAATTGGACGGAATTGCAGCCGATTAAACACGGCGACGGAAACTGAAAACGGAGAAACGGATGAAAATGAAAGCAATACTGGCAATTATTTTCGTGGCTGGAATTACGGCGATGGTTGCGTGCGGAAGTCATGCAACGTCAAGCGACGCGGCGAATGCGTCGGGGAGCGGAACGGCGGCGGGATCGTCGGCGGCAGGAGATTCGCAGGCGGCGAAGGCTGATGCGGCAGCGACACCGGGGTCGACGGATTTTGGCCCGATGAGAAATGTTGAGATCTGGGATCCGTTGTTCAACATGGTGGCGTACACATTGTCCATGCCGAAGAGCTGGAATTTTGAGGGCACCGTGTTGCACGGACCCGGTTGCCAGAACCCATTGGCCGCGCCTGTGATGCGCGTGTTCAGTCCGGATATGCTGTACGGCATACAGCTTCTTCCGACGCCGAATTTTTTCTGGGCCGAGGATAAGCAAGCGCTGCCCCACGGACCGGCTTGCAAGATCCTTCAACCGATGTCGACTGACGACTACGGAAAACTTATTGCCGTCACAGCGCGGCCGGGTGCGGTGGTGGATTCCACTGAACTGGCTCCGGGAAACGCAAATTTCCAAGCGAGTCTCGCGCAAAGTATGAAGTACCTGGACCAGCAGGCCGCCGCTAGAGGCTACCGCAACCAGATGACGGCGAAGGGCGAGGCCAAATGGGTGCACATCCACTACGACTTTAACGGCCATCCGGAAGAGGAAATTCTGGTTGGTTGCATTGTCTGTAACAGATCAACCCACCTCAGTAACCGTAAGCCGGCCCGGCCAGGTGTTGCAAACCGCGATGAAGCCCCTGCACGTTTCGGAGCCGACTGTGACCGGAATACGCGCGCCAAAAGGCCACCTGATGGCGCACCTGGCCGCGTTCCAGGCAATCCGCAACTCGTTCAAACCCAACCCGGAATACCTCGACAGGTATGCGAAGTTTATGCAGGACCGCACGAACCAGTCCATCAAAGCATCATGGGCGATTACGAATTCGATGCTGAAGGAAGGTCAAGCGGAGCAAGCGCAAAGGACGGCCAACGCGCAGGCGTTCATTTCAAACATGCAAAAGCAGGGTGACGCGCGAAATGCAGCATTCGCTCAGCATGAGGCGGATCGCAGCGCAGGCGTTGCGGGTTTTAACGCGCAAGAGGATGCGCGCAGCGGCCACGCGCGAGATGTTTCCGACTATCTGCTGGATCAGCAGCTTTACGTAAATCCGACCACCGGACAAACGCAGACGCAGAGCAATCAGTATGACCACACGTACTCAAATGGAAGCGGGCCGGGGAGCGTGGTGATACAGGCCAACGGACCCAATTCAAATCCGCAGGGCGTGATTGCGGGAAACTGGACGGAATTGCAGCCGATTCATCACTAGAGGAAAAGTGGAAACGGAGAAACAAATGAAGATGAAAGCAATGTTGGCGATTCTATTTGTGGCTGGAATCACGGCAATGGTTGCGTGCGGAAGCCACGCAACGTCGAGCGATGCGGCGAATGCCTCGGGATCGACGTCGGGCGGAGGCTCGCAGTCGGCGGCGAAGGCCAGCGGGGCGGTGCCGGCGGCAGGTTTTGGTCCGATGAGGACCGTCGAGATTTGGGATCCAATGTTCAACATGGTGGCCTACACCATGTCCATTCCCCAGAACTGGAATTTTGAGGGCACCATGCTGTACGGACCAGGATGCGCGTCCCGAATGGTCACGGCTGTGTTCCGCGCATACAGCCCTGACATGCAATACGGCGTTCAGGCAATTCCGACTGCGCCGTTTTCGTGGTCGGTCGATGAGCGCGCGCGGCCTAAGGGGTCGGGTTGCAAGATCATTCAGCCGATGTCCGCCGAGGACTACGGCAGGCTCATCCTGCCAACGATTCGGCCGGGTGCGGTTGTGGACGGGAGCAAGCCGGCTGATGATGATGCAGGGTGGCGCGAGTCTTTCGCAAAGAATAATCAAATATACGCCCAGCAGGCCGCCGCTGCCGGAAACCGCAACCCGACCACGACGAAGGCCGAAGCCTGGGCGCTGCTTCTCCATTACGACCTAAACGGGCGTCCCGAAGAGGAAGGCCTGCATGTCGTGATGATCGCTACCGACACGGCCACACCGGTGTTGGTGCCCTTTCGGCCCGGACAGAGGGTGTCGAGCCCTATGGAGTCCGCACGCGTAATCAGTTCGACTTCCGTTGTTAGCACAATGCGCGCACCGAAGGGGCAACTGATGGCCCACATGAATGGGTTCACTGTAATTAGCAAATCGTTCAAAGAAAATCCGGATTACGCCGCGAAATATGCGGCCGCCGTGAAGAAGCAGTCGGATGAATTCATTGCGGGCATACAGAAAATTGGGGAGGATTCCATTGCGAGGTCGTGGGCGGTAGAAAATTCCATTCTGAAGATGGGGGAACAAGAACAGGCGCAGAGGATGGCGAATTCGCAGGCGTTCATTGCCAATATGCAACAGCAAGGTGAGGCGAGGAACCAAGCCTTCGCTCAGCATGAGGCGGACAAAAGTGCCGGCGTTCAAGCTTTCAATGCGCGCGAGGATGCACGCAGCGGCCATGCGCGAGACGTTTCTGATTACCTGCTGGATCAACAGCTTTACGTGAACCCGACCACAGGACAAACGCAGACGCAGAGCAATCAGTATGACCACACATACTCAAATGGCACGGGACCGGGAAGCGTGGTGATACAGGCCAACGGACCCAATTCAAATCCGCAGGGCGTGGTTACTGGAAATTGGACGGAGTTACAGCCGATACATCATTAGAGCGTGCGGAAAAAACAAAGCCCACTTCCCTTTTCGTGCGGGAAGTGGGCTTTTATTTTGCGATGCGCAAATGAAAAACTTCGCGCGTTGCGAGCGCTACTACAGTTCCATGCCGGCGAAAAAATATCCCATTTCAAAAGACGCGGTTTCCGGCGCGTCTGATCCGTGCGTGCAATTGTTGCCGATGCTGGTGCCCAGATCGCGTCGAATTGTTCCGGGCGCGGCTTTCGCTGGATCGGTGGCGCCCATCGTGTCGCGCCATTTCGTGATGGCGCCATCGGCTTCCATCACAATTAGAACGCAACGGCCGGAACTCATGAAGTCTGTCAGCTCGCCGAAAAATGGGCGCGCTTTGTGGACGGCGTAAAAACCTTCAGCTTCAGTTTTGCTTAAGCTGACCGACTTGATCGCAAGAATTGAAAATCCTGCTTTGTGAATGCGAGACAGGATTTCGCCGGTAAGTCCGCGTTTGTACGCGTCGGGCTTGATGATTGCAAATGTCTTTTCCAATGCCACAATTTCCTCCGAGGGACTTGTAAAATTAATTTCTGAATCTTAGCGCTTCTTTTTCTTCGTCGGCTTGGCTTTCGCTTTGGCCGGCGCGGCTTTCTTTGCCGGCTTCGCTGCCGGCTTTTTCGCGCTGGATTTGCGCTTCAGTGCATCAGCCATCATGTGTCCAATTTCCGCGGGGCTTTGCACCGTGCGAATTCCCGCGGCTTCCATCGCTTTGTACTTTTCTTTTGCGGTGCCCATGCCGCCGCTGATAATTGCTCCGGCGTGGCCCATGCGGCGGCCCGGAGGAGCGGTTTGTCCGGCGATGAATCCGACCACCGGTTTTTTCACGTGAAGGCGAATATATTCCGCCGCGGTTTCTTCGGCGTTGCCGCCGATTTCGCCGATCATCACGATGGCTTCCGTATCGGGATCTTCATTGAACAAGCGAATCGAGTCCAGAAAACTTGTGCCGATAATTGGATCGCCGCCGATTCCGATGCAGGTGGATTGTCCGATGCCGAGCTTGGTCAGTTGGTCCACGGCTTCGTAGGTGAGCGTTCCGCTGCGGCTAACGAGTCCAACGCGGCCTTGCTTGTGAATTCTTCCCGGCATAATTCCGATTTTGCATTTGCCCGGCGAAATAATTCCGGGGCAATTCGGACCGATCAAACGAGTTGCTCCGCCGCGCAGAACCGCTGCGACGCGGACCATATCCAATCCCGGAATTCCTTCGGTGATGCAAACGACCAGCGGCAATTTGGAATCGGCGCCTTCGAGAATTGCGTCCGCTGCGAATGGAGGCGGAACAAAAATTACGGATGCGTTTGCGCCCGTGGCTTTCACGGCTTCGGCAACGGTGCTGAACACCGGAACGTCCAAATGTTTTGTGCCGCCTTTGCCGGGCGTAACGCCGCCAACAACTTTTGTGCCGTAGGCGATCATCTGCTCGGCGTGAAAACTTCCTTCGCGGCCGGTCAAACCCTGAATGATGACGCGTGTTTTTTCATTTACGAGAACGCTCATCGGGCGCCTCCTGCTTTGCGCGCGAGCGCTACAATTTTTTCCGCGCCGTCTTTCATTCCATCGGCAATGGTGAAATTCAATTTCGAGTCGCTCAAAATCTTTTTCCCTTCCTCGACGTTCGTTCCTTCCATTCGCACCACCACCGGCACGGTGATTCCCAACTCGCGCGCGGCGGCAACTACGCCCGATGCGAGCACATCGCATCGCAGAATTCCGCCGAAAATATTGATGAACACGCCCTTCACGGCTTCGTCGCTCATCAAAATGCGAAATGCGTTTTTCACTTGCTCCGCGCTGGCGCCTCCGCCAACGTCCAGGAAATTCGCGGGCGATCCGCCTGCGAGTTTAATAATGTCCATCGTGGCCATTGCGAGGCCCGCGCCATTGACCATGCAGCCCACGGTGCCGTCCAGCTTGATGTAATTCAAATTGAATTTAGAAGCTTCCACTTCGAGTGGATCTTCTTCGTCAGTGTCGCGAAGTTCTTTTAGTTCCGGGTGGCGATAGAGCGCGTTGTCGTCGAAAACCATTTTCGCGTCGAGCGCAACAAGTTTTCCTTCGCCGGTCACGATCAGCGGATTAATTTCGACGAGCGACGCGTCAGTTTCCATCACTGCGCGATAGAGCGCCTGGAAAAATGGGCCTGCATTCTTAATTTCATCGCCCTTCAATCCGAGGCCGAACGCCAGCTTGCGCGTTTGATACGGTTGGAATCCGACGGCGGGATCAATCCGCTCTCGCAGAATTGCTTCGGGATCTTTCGCGGCCATTTCTTCAATTTCCATTCCGCCGGAAGTGCTTGCCAGAAAAACGGGCGCCTCGGCAGCGCGATCCACTACGACGCTTAAATAAAGTTCGCGTTTAATATCGAGCCCTTCTTCAATCAGCAGGCGCTTCACAATTTTTCCGGCAGGCCCCGTCTGCACGGTAACGAGATTCATGCCCATAATTTCCGAAGCCAGCTGCATGGCTTCGTCACGAGACTTTGCAAGTTTCACGCCGCCGCCTTTGCCGCGGCCTCCGGCATGAATCTGCGCTTTCACGACAACAACTTTGGTGCCCAATTTTTCGGCGGCGAGGCGCGCATCGTTTGCGTTGAATAAAACGATGCCGCGCGGAGTGGGAACACCGAACTTTGCCAAAATTGCCTTGGCCTGATACTCATGTATCTTCACGCGCGCTCCATCAATGCTAAAATTTTATGGAATGGAAAACACGTAAGTTTATCTGGAACTGGAGCGGGGAGCAAGGCGACTGCATTTCTGGGAAAGTCGAGTCGATGGCGCTGGAAATGAAAATGAGATGCATGCATTGCGAGCGGCCACTCTCGCGGGGCGGCGACGCGTTTATTTGTTCATTTGAATGTACATTTTGCGCGGAGTGTACTGAAAAATTCTCGGCAATATGTCCGAATTGCGAAGGAGAGTTGGTACGGCGTCCGCGCAGAAAGGCGTCCAGCGCTTCGTGAACTGAAAATGTTAGCCCACCACATCACGCGAATTTCCGGAGGCGCGCATCTGACGCGCGCCGACGCGGAATCCGTTGCGGAAGAATTGCTCAGCGGAAAATTGAGCGACGACGAAATTTCGCTGCTGCTTTCCGTGCTTCGCGATAAAGGTGAGTGCGTGGACGAGCTTGTGGGATTTGCGACGGTGATGCGTAGACATGCGAGTCCCGTATTTCCAAATCTGAGCGCCGAGCAACGCCACGCGCTGGCCAGTGAAATGGTGGACACGTGCGGCACGGGCGGCAGCGGACGAAATACTTTTAACATTTCAACCGCGGCGGCGTTTGTGGTGGCGGGCGCGGGAGTGCACGTCGCGAAACATGGCAATCGTACGTCAAGTTCGCGCAGCGGATCCGCCGATGTGCTGGAAGCGCTGGGCGTGCGCGTGGAAATTCCCACGGCGCAATCCGGCGAAGCGATTCTGGAAATCGGAGTCGGATTTCTTTTTGCGCGCGCAGCGCATGCGGCTGCGCGTCACGCTGCGCCGGCACGGAGACTACTTGGCGGACACACGATATTTAATTTGCTGGGCCCGCTGACAAATCCTGCTTGCGCGGCCGCGCAAGTTCTGGGAGTGGTTCACGCAAAATGGGTTGAACCGATTGCGCGGGCGCTGGCCGAACTTGGCACGCGTCATGCGTTTGTGGTTCACGGCGACGACGGGCTGGATGAAATATCGCTGAGCGGCGAAACGCTTGTGGCGGAAGTTGGCGCGCCAAATCAATCGGCTGTGGCGCGAGGAAATGCGTATCCGGATATTCGCACGCTGCGGATCACTCCGGAGAATTTTGGACTTGAGCGCGCTCCGCTGAGCGCGCTTGCTGGCGGCGGGCCATCGGAAAATGCCGAGATTATTCGCGCGATTTTCGCTGGCGAGCCAGGCCCACGCCGAGATATTGTTGTGATGAACGCGGCCGCCGCAATATTTGTCGCAGGACGCGCGGCGAACTTGCGCGAAGGCGCGGAACTTGCGGCGGCGTCAATTGATTCCGGCGCCGCGGAAGAAAAGTTGGATGCGCTGATTGAATTTACGAATCGCTAGAGACTTTTCGGTACTGCCATTGAGACCTCTGCATCTTGCGTCTTTCCACTTAAAAGAAATTGTGCCCGGTTGCAGAAAACTATAGTCTCGCCCCGGGCGTCTAGCGTAGAGACAGTTTGTCGAAATCGTGCCGAGGGAGAGCAAATGTCATCACTCGCGAATGGCCGCATTGGAATTGCGATGTTAGGAATTGCCGCGCTGGCGCTTTTGCCGACGGCGCAACGCCCGAAATCCCCGCCGCGCCCGTTGACAGCTGTTTCGCATACGGCGGGCGAGATTCGCGTTTGGCGCGAAGCGAATGAGATGCGCGTGATGGACGAGCTTCGCGCGCTGCTTGAAATTCCAAATTTTGCTTCCGATGCGGACAACATTCGGCTGAACGCTGACAAGCTTGAGGAGATGCTGCGCGCCCGCGGATTTGAAACGCAATTTTTGGAAATCGAACATCGCGGACCGGTTGTGTTTGGAAAATTAGTAACGCCCAACGCAAAGCGCACAATTATTTTTTACATGCATTACGACGGGCAGTCCGTTGATCCGGCGACGTGGACGGGCACAAAGCCTTACGAGCCGACGCTACGAGACAGGCCGCTCGATTCCCAAGGCCAGATCATTTCATTTCCAAGCGATCACGAACGATACAACGATGATTGGCGGCTCTACGCGCGTTCATCAGCAGATGACAAATCTCCCATCGTCGCGCTGCTTGCTTCCATTGACGCGCTGCGCGCGCACAAAATTCCCATCGGCGTGAATGTGAAAGTCGTTTTCGATGGCGAAGAAGAAGCCGGCTCGCCGCATTTGGAAAAGACGTTGATGGATCATCGCGATCTACTTCAGGGCGATTTGCTGATTAACGGCGATGGGCCGGTGCACCAATCGGGGCGAATGCAAGTGCTATTCGGAAATCGCGGAATTGTTCGCGCGGATATAACCGTCTACGGGCCGCTGCATTCGCTGCATAGCGGACACTACGGAAATTGGGCGCCGAATCCGGCGATGCGGTTGGCGCAACTTTTGGCGAGCATGAAGGATGACAATGGTCACGTACGCATAACCGGATTTTACGATGGCGTCGCAGATCTTGGGCCGACCGCGCAACTGGCTCTGAAAGAAATGCCGGACAATGACACGGAATTGGGACAGGATTTGGGAATCAACACGCCCGAAGGCGGCGGAAAACATTTGGTGGAGCTGATCACGCAACCTTCGCTGAATATTGACGGGTTGCGCAGCGAAGATGTTGGCGATCAAGCGCGCACAATTATTCCGGAACGCGCCACAGCAGCGATTGATATGCGTTTGGTGAAAAATATTTCTCCGCAGGAGCAGTTCGAGCGGCTGGTGGCGCATATTCGCAAGCAAGGTTATTACATAACGACCCGCGAACCGAGGATGGAAGATCGTCAGAGGTACGCGAAAATTGCGCGCGTGGAAATGTCGGCAGGCGCCTATCCGGCGAGTTTCACTTCAATGGATTTGCCCGTTTCCAGAGCGCTGGTGGATGTTGTGAACGCGGCGGTTGGAGGCGGATTGATCAGAATGCCGATGAGCGGCGGAAGTTCGCCGATGTATATTTTTGAAAGTCTCCGGTTGCCCGTGATTAACGTGCCGATCGTGAATTATGACGATAATCAGCACAGCCCAAACGAAAATTTACGGATCGGAAATTTGTGGATGGGGATGGAAGTTTATGGAGCGCTGCTGGCGGATTTGAAATGGTAGTTTCGGCGCGGTGGTTAGCGGAAATTAATTCAGGGCTAGAAAATTTTTCAGCAACTGCATTCCGGGCTCGGTGAGAACTGATTCCGGATGGAATTGCACGCCTTCCACGCGGAATTTGCGATGACGCAGGCCCATGATCGTGCCGTCAGAAGTTTCAGCGGAAATTTCCAGCACGCGCGGCAAGGATTTTCGTTCGACGATCAGCGAGTGATAGCGCGTTGCGACGAACGGTTTTGCGAGGCCGCGGAAAATTGTTTTGCCGTCGTGAAATACTTCGCTGGTTTTGCCGTGCAGAATTTTCTTTGCGCGCACAACTTTTCCGCCGAATGCTTCGCCCATTGCTTGATGCCCCAGACACACGCCGAGAATCGGAATTTTGCCCGCGAATCTCTTAATTAGCTCGACGGAAATTCCGGCTTCGCTTGGCGTGCACGGGCCGGGCGAAATCACAATTTTTTCAGGTTTGGCGCGCGCGATTTCATCCAAAGTTATTTTGTCATTACGGCGAACTTCCAATTCGCAGCCCAGATCACCCAGATACTGCGCCAGGTTGTAGGTGAAGGAATCGTAGTTGTCGAGCAGCAGAATCATATTTTCATTTTAGCCGCGCGCGAAGTGATTGTCATTTCGCGCTAATCTTCGTCGGACTGCGCCATTTCAATCGCGCGGAAAAGTGCTTTGGATTTATTTAGCGTCTCCGCGTATTCAGTTGCCGGAACAGAATCCGCCACCAACCCCGCGCCGACTTGCACGTAAGCAACGCCATCTTTCACTACCAACGTGCGAATTGCGATACACGAATCGAGATTGCCCGCGAAATCCAAATAGAGAATTGCGCCGCCGTAGACGCCGCGGCGAGTCGGCTCCAGCTCGTCAATAATTTCCATAGCGCGAACTTTTGGCGCGCCGGAAAGTGTGCCGGCGGGAAAACATGCGGCGAGCGCGTCAAAACAATTCACGTCCGCGCGAAGAGTGCCGCGCAAACTGGAAACCAGATGCGATACGTGCGAGTAGCGCTCGACGAACATTAATTTTTCCACCCGGACGGAGCCGTATTCGCAAACACGGCCTAGATCGTTGCGACCCAAATCCACCAGCATGATGTGCTCGGCGCGTTCCTTTGGATCGGCCAGCATTTGCGCCTCAAGTTTCTGATCTTCCTTTTCGTCACGACCGCGCGGATGCGTGCCTGCAATCGGACGGTAGAAAACATCGCGTCCCTGAACCTTCACGAGCATTTCAGGAGAGCTGCCGGCCACGGCCATATCGCCCAGCTTCAGGAAATACATGTACGGCGAAGGATTTACCACGCGCAGCGCGCGATACACTTCAAACGGATCGGTTTCCATTTTCGCGGAAAATCGCTGACTGAGCACAACTTGAAACGCATCGCCCGCGCGAACGTATTCCTTCACCTTGCCTACGGAAGAAATAAATTTCGCGCGCGTCATGTTCGATACAAATTTCAATTTGTGCTTGGATTTACTTCCGCGCTTGCGCGCCGGCTTTTCCTCGGCCACCGGCTGGCCAAGCATTTTCTTCAATGCGCCGATTTCACGCGCGGCCGCGTTATATTTCTCGCGCAGACTTCCCTGCCCGTCGGTATAAACGTTGCGCACAATCCACACGCGATGCTGCACGTGATCGAACACAACGAGACCGAGGAAAAACATCATGACGGTATCGTCCAGACCTGCGTCGTCGCGGCCGGAATCGGGAATGCGCTCGAACTGGCGCACCATGTCATACGAAAAATATCCAATCGCGCCGCCAACCAGCGGAGGAAGTCCCGGCACGCGGACCGGCTGATACTTGCGGACAAGCCCACGCAAAAATTTCATGGGATTGCCGTATTCGAGTTGCATACGCCCGTCGGATTCCAGCACACATGCGCCGCGGCGGCAGCGGAAAACCTGCGCGGGATTTGCTCCAACGAAAGTGTAGCGCGCGATTTTTTCGCCGCCTTCCACGCTTTCCAGCAGACAGGCGTAGCGCGCGTCGCGCGAAAGCCGAAGATATGCGGAAACGGGCGTCAGCAAATCGGCGCGCACCGTTTCATACACGGGAACTAAATTTCCCTGCCGCGCCATTTTGCGAAACGTTTTGAAATCGGGTTGAATCATTCGTCCTTCACACACACTTCCATACTAAATGTTGTACCAATTTTTCAGTGATTCGAGAAATTGTCGGCGGCGCGTGGGCCGCGCGCTATTTGCCTGTGCGCTTTTCTTCGCGCTTCAGCGCGGCCAGCGTTACTCGCCGCATAATTTCCGCCGGCGCGTGCTGGCCCAGCCAAATTTCCCACTGCGCGATTCCTTGCGCGATAAACATTTCCGCGCCGGAGACAGTTTCGATTCCGCGGCGCTCGGCGAGCTTCAGCAACTTCGTGCGCATGGGACGATAAATCATGTCCATCACAACGCGGCAATTTAATTCGTCCGTGCGCAATGGCGGCGCGTCACTTTCGCGCAGACCAAGCGGCGTGGAATTCACAGTCGCGTCGAAGAATTCGCCTTTCAATTTTTTGCGCGCGATTGATTCGCAGTTTGCATCGCGCGCCAGCCCGGCGGATTGCGCATCGCGTCGCGCCCAAATGCTTACATTCGCGCCTGCTTCAACCAGCGCAAATGCAGCGGCGCGCGCGGCGCCACCCGCGCCAAGTAACAACACTCTACTGCCTTTCAATTCCACACGCGAAGAAAGCGCGCGCAGGACGCCGACGTAGTCCGTATTATATCCGTACAATTTTCCGCCGCCGCGCACAACCACAGTATTCACCGCGCCGATTTTTGCGGCCAGCGGATCGCATCCGTCCAGATGCGGAATGATGGCCTGCTTATGCGGCAGCGTAATCGCGAATCCCTTCACGCCAAATTTCGGAGCCGCCGCGAGAAAATCTTTCAGGTCCGTCACCAGAAATGGCAGCAGCACAGCATTCACTCGACGGGCCGCGAAAGCCGCGTTGTGCATGAGCGGCGAAAGCGAATGCGCGATGGGATTTCCAATTACTCCGTAAACGCTCGTTCTCCGATCCAGTTTCTCGGCGCGGTACATGCCTCGCATTTCGCCGGCAGAGAGTTGTCCCGGCGCGGTGGCTTGATCCGCGGCGGCGTATGCCAGCGCGCTTCCCGCGCGCAACGCAAGAATTCGCGCGGGCAATCCAACTTCGCCCATTGGCACGGCGACCACGTCGCGCTTGCCCTGCGCAGTTGATAACACCCGCACGCTATCGCCGATTGTCCGAGCGTGCGCCGCAATTTTGATCGCATCGCCGCCGCATCGTTCCAAGCGGCGCACGACGGCCTGCAAATCGCGCGGCGTTCCGCGAAAATCGTGGAAGGAAATCATCACCTGCGCGCCAACCTGCCGCAATTCGTCCAGGCCGTACTGGTCGAGGCGTTCTGCCGATTCCACTTCCACGTCGCACCAGGCGCATCCGCATTCGGCAGCGAAGCGCAGCCATAACATCTGATCGTGCACATCGCCAGCATACTTACCGCCTGCCGCGCGCCGGCGCATGGTGGCGATAACGCACGCTTTTTTGCGGTCCACTTGCAGCCGCATGATTAGCCGGTCGATTTCCGCGTTGGAACTCAGCCAATCCATGCGCAATTCCGCGGTGCGCGAATTCTTCAGCGTCTGCCGCAGCGCCTTTAGCGCGGCGTCAGCCGTTCTTTCCGCGATCACCACGCAAATGCGCTCCCGCCCGAATAACACTTTCCGCCCCCTGAATTAGCGCTTGGAAGATGAACTTTTGCTTCTACCATGCGGTGTCGAATGTGTAAAGGCTGTCCTCACGGGCAATTGACGCTCATTTGCCCCTTTGCTAGCGTGGACGTAGGACGATTGCGTTCAATTTTGCGCTTATCATTTGCGCTTAGGGGCGCGTCCACAGAGTTCAAGGAGTGAAGCACATGCGAGGCAAATTCGTTACTTTTGGCCTGATTTTGGGGATGGTTGCCGGTGTTTCCGGCGCTCAGGTTCCCCGGCGCACCACGGTTGATCCAACCGCGATGTATTGCTCAGGCGCGGTTACGTCGGATGCGGTTCCTCAGGATAGCTACGTTATTTCGGGCGAGCAGTCCGTGGATAAAGTGGGCTTCGTCGCCGGCCAACTGGTTTACATCAACCGCGGCTCCGGACAAGGCGTGAAGGTCGGCGATGAATTCCTGGTGATCAGGAGTGTGAAGGACGAACTGAAGGAACCCTGGTTTAAGGGACAAGATGAATTGCTGCGCGCGATGGGACGGACATGGGCTGACGAGGGCAGGTTGAAGGTGGTTCACGTCGGCGACAAAGTATCCACGGCGGAAGTTAAATCGACCTGCGATTACATTCAGCGCGGCGATGTTGTGTTGCCGTTCCAAGAGCGTCCGGCGCCGCCTTTGAAACAGGATGCGCAGGTGGTGGATCAGTTCGCACCGGCGACGGGCAAAACCGGCATGATTGTCGCATCAAAATATTTCGGCCAAGCGTCGGGAAGCAGCAGCATCGTATATGTGAACATTGGCGCGTCGCAAGGAGTTAGAGTTGGAAGCTACCTGCGCGTGTTCCGCAATCAAGGCCGCGGAGTTGCCACCATATATCAGGACAAAGGCACCGAATATAAACTCTTCGGATTCGGAAGCACACCAGTGGCCTACGAGTGGCCGGGATTGCCGCGGGAAATTCTGGGCGAAGGAATCGTACTTCGCGTCTCCGGGAATACCGCTACGCTGATGCTTACCGATGTGCGGCGCGAGATATATCAAGGCGATTACGTCGAACTTGAGCAGTAGAAATTTAATTTAGTTGAGATTGAATACGAAGGGCCGGCTAACGCCGGCCCTTATTTTTTGGCTAAGTGAAATTTACGAACGCGCTGCGCGCGCTTTGCGTACGGCGTGCCGCCACCGCCAAATTCCAATACCGATGATCACCAGCAGGCAAACTTCGATGAACACTTTTTCGCCGTCGAATGGATCGAGCGGCGAATTCTTCAGTTCGGAATCCGTAAAAATGCTGTGCCAGAACAGCGCGATTGCGGCGGCGTAAGTGATGAAATGAAACGCCTTCCATGTTCTTCGGCCCAGCGTGATTCGCAGATAGGAAGTGACCACCACAATCATCAGAAGGTACAAGGCGATTGCGCCGATGGTGTTATCCAGAGGCTGGCTTGGCGAATGGACTGGATAAATTATATCGATGAGGCGGAATTTCGCCGTGGAAGAAAATAGCAGAATTATCGGATGCAGGATCGAAGTGAACAGCAGAAGATAGCCCGTCCAATTATGAATGCGGAAATAGTTGAAACGCTTGTGCGGCCAGTGGCGCGTCGGGCTGTAGCGCAGCGCCATCATCAGGCCGAGCAAAAGATTCAGCGTGACGAGGCCGACGGCTACCAGGCCGACATCGGCGGAAAGATCGATGGCGGAGATCACAGGATTTTTGGCCCGCTGCGGTACGCGCGAATTGCTGTGGTATTACGCGACAAGATTGGTTTCTCCGGAACGCCGCTAGGATAACAAAGACGTGAGCCGGGGCGAAGTGCGTTTCAGCAATGCGATGACTATTTTGAAAGTTCCGGCGCCGATTCGTTCTCTGAAAAAACTTCGGCGGTGAATCCAAAGATTCGAGTTTCCGCGGATTTCCATGTGTCGGCCGGCAATCCTGCTTTCAGACAAGTTTCGGAAAGAAATTTTTCAGCACTCCAATTGCGCTCAGTTGCTACCTGCGGCAGAAGCAATCCGCGAAATGGGCCGCGCTCGACGATCAGTCCGTGCTTGCCGACAACAATTTCGTTTGGCGCAATTGCCTTTGGTGATGAAAGCACAGAAATTTCGATTTCGAGCTGCGCCACTTCGTCCGGCTGAACGGGATTGAAGCGGTCGTCCTCGCGCGCCGCGGAAATCGCACATCGTCCTACCGTTTCTGCGAGCGATTTGTTCGCTTCCACTTGGCCGACGCATCCGCGCAATTTGCCGCGCACGTGCAACGTGACAAATCCTCCGCGGCGCTCGGCGAGTATTCCAACGGGCGCGTCCGGTTGCCAACGGCGGCCATTCACAATTGTTTCCACCAGTGATTGCCGCGCAATTTTCAACAGCGCGCTCTTATCTTGATTGGAAAGTGATTCGGAAGACTCAGCCGCACGGGAATTAAAGAGTGGGGACATCCTGCATTTTCTTTTCGCGTTCGATTCGTTCGAGCAGACGGAGCTTGCGGCGTTGCTTGATGCTGCCGTCCACCTGGCTCCAGAATTTCATGAAATATTGCACCGAGGAAAGAATGGCGCTGACCACCACGAGCCACAGAAGGACGTTGGCTGTCCATTTCATGAAGTCATGTTTCGCGCTTAAGATCACCGCGCTCGCCGCTAGAATTTGCAAAACAGTTTTCGTTTTTCCCAATGCGGAAGCTTGAATCGTAAATCCTTCGGCGGACGCAATTGTCCGCAGACCCTGCACGGTAAATTCGCGTCCGATGATGATCACCACCATCCACGCCGGAACCAAACCCATTTGCACCAGCGAAATAAACGCCGCGGAGATCAGCAATTTATCCGCGATGGGATCGAGCAACATTCCCAGCGTTGTTTCCTGCTGCTTCAGCCGCGCAAGATATCCGTCAGCCCAATCCGTTGCCGCCGCAGCCAATAAAATAAGTACGCCCAAAATTACGTAAGTGATATGAGTGCCGAACAAGGTAAAATTCGGCTGGCCCGTCAGCAGAACGACGACGAGCACCGGCACAAAAAAGATTCGTAGAATTGTCAGCGAATTTGGAAGATTCATAAGGCACCGGAGGCCGCCGAAGCCTCCACCCGCCGCAGATTCGGGTATAGAATCACACTATAGTCCCAGCATTCGCGCTCGTCAACGCTCGGTTTTTGGGTGCTTCTCAATTTGTCACCGGATTAAGTACTAGCTCGGAAGTCCGTGCAAAGTAACCACTTCCACACGCGGTTGCCCCAAACCTGTGCAAATCCGGGAGTTGGTAAAAAGTTACCCCCTGTTGACGCCGCGGAATGGATGGCGGAAAATATCACTGTAAGCCTATGTAAATAAAAGACTTACAACGCCATCGCGAAGTTCCGCATTTCTCACGTTACTTTTGCGGCTTGAATGGCAAGCGGAATTTCTTTGGCTTTCCACAGGAATTTCCACAGCGCGCCCAAAATTCAAATTCGTTACTCTCCAGTCAATTAACGCGATTTGGCGCGTAAATCGGGCTGAATTCGACATTCATCGCGCAGTAACATATTCATCATCACGCTGAATTGCGTTGCGCACCGCGGAACAAATCTCGGCGGAGCCAAATCATTTCACGGCGTACGCATTTAGTCTTCGCGCCAATGATTCCGGCACATCCGCCTCTAAACGCATGGAAGAATCTTCGATTTCTGAACTGATAACGCGTCCAAGCGCATGAATCAGCGCGAGCATGCGTCCATCGGCGAGCGGCACTAATAATTTCATGTGCACGACTTCGTCAATGGGCATCGCTTCGTCCATGCGGCGCAAAAGTTCGTCGAGACCTTCATTCTTCAGCGCGGAAACAAAAACTTTTCCAACAATTCCGGCGCCGCTCGTTTGCTCGGCGGGATTCGCGGCAATCAGCGCGGCCAGTTCATCTTTCGGCAGGCGATCAATTTTATTGCAAACTAATAATCGCGGACGCTCGCTGACGTTCAGATCCGCCAAAACTTTTTCTACTTCCGCATCCTGCTCGGCGTGATGCGGATTTGAAATATCCGTGACGTGCAGCAGCAGCGACGCTTCCTGCACTTCTTCAAGCGTGGCGCGAAACGCGGCAATCAGTGCGGGAGGCAGCGCGCGGATGAATCCCACCGTATCGGAGAGCAGCACTCGGCGTCCGGAAGGCAATCGCACGGCGCGAATGGTGGGATCAAGCGTCGCAAACATTTTCGACGACACCAGCACGCCCGCTTTGCTCAGCGCATTGAACAAAGTAGATTTCCCTGCGTTCGTATATCCGACCAGCGCAACTGTTCCCAGCGGCACGGCCTGACGTTTTTCACGCCGTAACGAGCGCTGCTTGCGCACCATCTCAATACTTTTCTGTATGCGTCCGATTTTTTCGCGGATGCGCCGGCGATCCGTTTCCAATTTTTGTTCGCCGGGACCGCGCGTTCCGATTCCGCCGCCCAACCGCGAAAGATCTTTGCGCTGTCCGGCCAGGCGCGGAAGCAAATAATTTAACTGAGCGAGTTCAACTTGAAGCTGACCTTCACGGCTGCTCGCATGCCTCGCGAAAATATCCAGAATAATTTGCGTGCGATCGATCACACGGCGGTCGAGCGCTTCTTCAATGTTTCGCTGCTGCGTCGGACTGAGATTCGTATCGAAAATTACCAGCGGCGCATTGTGCATGCGCGCTTCAATTTCGATTTCTTCCAGCTTGCCTTGTCCGACCAGCGTCGCAGGATCGGGACGCTCGCGCATCTGCAGCATTGAGCCGGTAACTTCAGCGCCCGCGCTTCGCGCTAGTTCGGCCAATTCCAGTAGCGATTCGCGCTCGGCCTGTCCCGCTTCCACGCCGGGCAATCGTCCCGGACGCTTCTTTCCGAGGCCAACCAGAAAAACTCGTTCGCGATGTTCCGTTGTGTGTGATGTCGTTTTCATTTTGCCTTCACTTTACTCTTTCCGCTCAATTTCCCCGCCAAGATATTTCAGCGCATCATCAGAAACCTTCGCATCATCTCCAAATCCTTCAAACCATTTCACATCCTTCTCCGGACGAAACCACGTCACCTGCCGTTTCGCGTATCTCCGCGTCGCCTGCTGAATTGCCGCAACCACCGCCGGCAATTTATTTTTTCCTTCCAGATGCGCGCGCAAATCCGCATATCCGATAAACGAAAATGGTTTCGCCGTGGCGGGAATTCCCTTCGCCACAAGCGCGCTCACTTCCGCGAGCCATCCGCGATCTATCATCTCGATGGTGCGGCGCTCGATGCGTTCGTAGAGCGCGGTGCGCTGCGGCATCAATCCAATTTTGATTACGCGAAATCCCTCCAGTTTTTGCCTGCGCGCGCTTTGCACTTCCGAAACTGGTTTCCCCGCCAGCATCGATATTTCAATCGCGCGCATCAGCTTCGGCGTGTCCCGCGGCCCAATCCGCGCAGCAGCAGTGGCGTCAATTCTTCGCAGCGCGCGATGCAAATAATCCGCGCCGTGCCGCGCCATACTTTTTCGCAAACGCGTACGCACTTCTTCCGAGCGCACCGGCGTATCGGAAAATCCGTCAATCAGCGCGCGCATGTAAAGCCCGGTACCGACCGTCATCACCGGCAAGCGCCCGCGTTCGCGCAAATCCGCGAGCACTTCAATGGCGCGCTCGCGGTAAACGCCAGCGGTAAATAATTCATCCGGTTCCAGCAGATCGATCAAATGATGCCGCACATTTTTCTGTTCGGCTACGGAAGGCTTTGACGTTCCAATATCAAATCCGCGAAAGACCTGCGTGGAATCGCAAACAACAATTTCCCCGCCCAATTCGCGCGCAACTCGCATTCCCAGCGAAGATTTTCCGGACGCGGTTGGCCCAACAATGGCTACAAGCGCGGGAGTGCGCGTCACAATATTCCTTTATAGCGCAGCACTAAATACACCAGCGCAATAAGCCCGAGTAAAATCAGGCCTAGAATTTGATTGCGTGTGGGTCTCACCTTCCGCGCGGTATTTCCAGGTTGTAGTAATAAATGAATTGGTATTCGACGAAAGGTCCGCCGAATGCCGGAGGCAGCGGTTCAAATGGACTGGACGCGCGAATCGAACCCATCGCCGCGCGATCCAGCGGAGACTTGTTGGACGATCTTTCCAGAATTGGCTCTTCGGCCACCACCGTGCCGTCCTTGAAAATACGGAAACGCAGCATCACGATTCCCTGATCGCCCATCAGCGCCGATTCCGGCATGATGGAATACCAGTTGCGTTTCACGCTCGCGACAATTCGTGCGTTGTAGGCGCTAAAGTCCACTCCCTGTGGATCGGTGAGCATGGTAAGCCCGGCGCCGGCCTGCCCCCCGCCTCCTCCGCCACCACCGCCGCCGCTGCGCCCACCCGGCATTCTTCCCGTAGTAACAATGCTTGTGCCGCCTCCGCCACCGGCGGAAGGCAAATCACTGGCGGCCTGCGAAAGCGTGTGTCCAATCGAAGTGTTCGGCAAAATCAATCCGTGCGGAGTCGGCGGCTGATCCGCGCGAATTGGTTCAAGAGTTGGCTGCGGTTTCACGGGTTGTGGCGTGGGTGCTACGGGAAGCGGCGGCGGCGCCGGAGTTTCTTTCGGTTGCTCGTGCGCGATTGCCGGCGCGGGTATTTCGGCCTTGGGCTGAACCGCCGGCTCAGGTGGAGTCAATTTGCGAATAATTTTCGGATCAATGTGAATGCTATTGCTTCCCGGAGCAATGTGCGGAGTGGGGCGCAGCGCGCTGCGCAAATCCGGCGGCATATAAAGATCGCCCAGTGAATGCGACGCCGCAATAATTTCAGCCTGCGTCGGTTGGCGCGAAGTGAACAAACTCGGAATTAGAAGGATGATCAAAATCGCCGCGGCGTGCAGCACTGCTGACGTGCCGCGCAAAACCCACTTCTGCTCGTCCTTCAGACTTCGCGGCCCGTCCGTCATCAAATGCACTTCGCCGGTTGTCAGCACATCCGGATCGAGCACTTCCGGCATTTCCGCCGCATGCTGCAGCGGCTGGCGCACTGCGACTGTATCGGGAAGCACCGCATCCTTCGGCACCGCAACGTGCTTGCCCAAAACATCCAGCGGAACGTAATCGGGCGTGGTGCGCGAAACATCCAGCGCGTGGATCGGCATGTCGCGCGGAATCACCATGCGTGACGAAAGCACGTCCATCGGCATGTAGGCGGGAATCTTGGAGAGCGCGTCGATCTGTCCTGCCGGAAGATCCGCGGCGATCACCGTGCGCGTATCCATCGGCGTTTTTCGGCGCGTTCCGAGCGGAGCTGCGCCTTCAGCGCCCAGCGTGGCATTCGGAGGAACCAGAATTCTATTAATCATGTTGAAAGCGACGCATCATAAAACGACACACCCGGCCTTATCTATAACAATGGAGACACAAATGCACTTAGTTGGACGCGCTTTCCATGCTCTTGGATGCTTGCGGCTACGCGTTCAGCAAGCTCCAAAGCTCGGCGGCCGGCTTCGCCATCCACGCCCGGCCTGTTGCGGTCCCGCACTGCAATTATAAACTCAGCCAGCTCCGCTTTCAGAGGTTCTTGCGGCTCTGTGACCAACTTTTCAAAGTCGAATTCCGGCGGCGGGCCAAGATTTTTCACGCGGACGCGAAGCGCGTCCTGCCGCGTGTAATCCAGCGACACATATTCGTGCTCCTGGAAAAAACGCATCTTTCGAACACGCTCGGTGGAAACGCGGCTGGCGGTGACGTTGGCCACTGCGCCCGATACAAATTCCAAACGCGCGTGCGCGATGTCTACTTTGTCCGAAACGACTGGAATGCCCACCGCTTTCACGTCCGTGACATCTTCGCCGACAAGCGCGAACAAAATATCCAGGTCGTGGATCATTACGTCGAAAACCACGTCAATATCCAAACTGCGCGGCGTATAAATTCCCAGCCGATGCACTTCAAAAAATAGCGGACGGCGCATGATATTCCGCGCCGCTACTACCGCCGGATTGAAGCGCTCCAAATGTCCCACTTGCAGCACGCGCTTCGATTCGGCGGCCGCGGCAATTAATTCATCCGCTTCCGCGAGCGAAGTGGCCATCGGTTTTTCGACCAGCACGTCAATTCCCTGCCGCAATATCGCGCAACCAATTTTTGCGTGCTGCGCGGTTGGTACGGCGACGCTCACCGCGTCAACTTTTCCGGCCAGCGATTCAACGTCTGGCAGCACTTGCGTATTAAATTCTGCCGCAACTGATTTCGCGCGTTCGGCGTTTATGTCCACGATGCCGATTAGTTCCGCGCCCGGCAATTCGCTATAGACGCGCGCGTGATTGCGCCCGAATTCTCCGGCGCCCACCACCGCTACGCGAATGCGTTTTGCGTCCGTCATTTTTTTCCGGCTTCCGCGGATGATTGCGCCGCGCTGCCCGGCTCAAACGCTTGAATCGTGATTCCCGCCGCGTCCGCCGCCGCGATTAATTCCGCGCGATCGAACAGCAGCGTGCGATGCGCGTCAATCGCCAGCGCTGTGGCCTTGCAGCGCTTCATCACTTCGACGGTTGGCAGGCCCACAACGGGTACATCGAAGCGCATGTCCTGTTTAGGCTTGCTCACTTTCACCACGGTTAGCTCCGCGCCGCCGGTGATGCGTGCCGCACGCTCGATAGTTTCGTCCGTGCCTTCCATGGCTTCGATGGCCACGCACGCGCGATCTCGCACCACAACTGTTTGTCCCAAATCCATCGCCGCGATGTGCCGTGCTACTCCCAATCCATATTCGATGTCTTCTGCTTCGCGCGTATCAGGCTTGCGTTTTGTTAACACGCCGACATTTGGAACGAGTGGTTTCAGAAATGCCGTCGAATCCACCAATTCAATTCCTTCTTTTTCCAAAACTTTGGCGACCGCGCCAATCAGTGAGTCCGTATTTTTTCGCGGCAGTGACATCATTAGCTTTGCAAATTGCCAGTCCGGCCGAATGCTGAAAATTTTATTGTGCTTTACCTGACCAGCCATCACGGCGTGCGTCACGCCTTCCTGATGCAGCAATTCGATGGTGCGCCCTAGCTCGCCGAGCCCGACCCAGTGCAATTTTTTCGCGATGCGCTCCAGCTCCGGTGACGCTTCTTCTTTCAGCGCGATCACCGCCATTTCAATTCCCTGGCTGCGCGCGCCTTCCAGTACTAGAAACGGAAAACGTCCGTTGCCCGCGATTAAACCCCACTGCCCGGAAGAAGTTTTTTCTGTCGAAATGATGGGAGTTTCTTTGCCCATGAAGGCGATCTACTTTGTCAGGCCGCGCTCGGCCGTTTCGATAAATGCGATCAACTCTTTCACGTCTTCCGAATCCGGCATCGTCTCGCGCATTTTCGCGATTGCCTGCGAGGTATTCAATTTCGACCGCACCAGGAAGCGATACGCTTTTTCGAGAGTCTTGAGGCGCTCCGTCGAAAATCCATGGCGCTGCAAGCCAACATTGTTAATTCCATAGCAACCGGTGTGGCGCGGCGTAACCACTTTGGAAAAGGGAGGCACGTCCTGCGTGATCACAGTGTGCGCTCCGATATAGGCGTAACGTCCGACACGACAAAATTGATGCACCGGACTGAAATTTCCCACCGTTGCGTAGTCTTCCACAATCACGTGGCCCGCCAGCGTAGCGCCATTCACAAATATTGTGTGACTTCCCACCACTGAATCATGGCCAACGTGAGTGTACGACATAAATAAATTATGGCTGCCAACCTTCGTGACGCCGCCGCCCTTCACCGTCCCGCGATTGATTGTCGAAAATTCACGGAACTGATTTGCGTCGCCCACTTCGAGCGTGACGCGTTCCCCTTTGAAGCTCAAATCTTGCGGGTCTCCGCCGACTACTGCGAAAGAAAAAACGCGATTCTCTCGGCCCAATCGCGATGGCCCGCGCACGACCGCGTTCTCGTGCAGTACGCAGCCGTCGCCCAGTTCCACTTCATCGCCCACAATCGCGTAGGGACCGATCTTGACTCCCTCTCCCAATCGAGCGGACTTGGAGACTATGGCTCTGGGATCAATTTCACTCATTCATTGTTCTCCGTGGGTCTACGTCAAAATTGTTTCGCCAGAATTACTAACCCCGGCGCGAACAATTTCTCTCGCCTACTTTTTTTCCGCTTCGGCGCGCGCGGCGGCAACATCGCGGTCGATCATCTTGCACATCAACGTCGCCTCGGCTACCAGTTCGCCATTCACTCGGGCTTCGCCGCGCATTTTCCAGAAATCACCCCGGCCGTTCAGCACTTGTACGTGAACCATCAATTGATCGCCGGGCATCACCGGCTTGCGAAATCGCGCGCTATCCAGCGCCGCAAAATACAGCAGCTTTTTTTCGCGATCTGGAATTTCCATCAGCAGCAAAACTCCGCCCGTCTGCGCCATCGATTCAATAATCAGAACGCCCGGCATCACCGGCTGCCCCGGAAAATGTCCCTGAAAATATCCTTCATTAATGCTGACGTTCTTCACGCCGACAATGCTTTTTCCGCGATCCACTTCAGCGATCGCGTCCACCATCAGAAACGGAAACCGGTGCGGCAGCAGTTTTTGTATGCCAATCGAATCCATAATCATCGTGTCGTCTCCGAACGGTGCTGACGAGGCGCAACATTTGCCTCTGTGCGCACTCCGCGCGCTAATGAATCATCCCTGGCCCGAGTCCGGGAATTATACGCGATGCGATAGCGCCTTGTCCCAACACGCTCCACTTGTTAGCATACCGCGTGCAATCCGCTAAACCTGTGAACAACCTTTCCAACTCGCGCGAACTTCTTCAAGACTTGCGTTCGCGCGAATCGGAAATGCTGCGCTTGCTCGGGAAATTTGCTCGCGCGGAATCTCCGTCACTCGATAAAAAGTCCATAGACGAATTCGGTCGAATGGTTGCCGCGGAATGGCGCGCTCGCGGCGCACGCGTAACTTGGCTGCGCCAGAAAAATCGCGGCGATCATCTCCTAATAAATCTCCCGCACAAAAATTCTCGCGCGGACGGCCGCATTTTGCTCCTCGGCCATATGGACACGGTCTACGACAAAGGCTCGCTCGCGCACATGCCCTTCCGCATCGCGCAGGGCCGCGCTTGGGGACCTGCAACATTCGATATGAAGGGCGGACTCGTCCTCGCGCTCTTCGCAATTGACGCGCTGAAACGCGCTGGCATTGCAACGCGCAAAGAAAT
>DATBYL010000020.1:0-5232 GCA_036513735.1 Candidatus Acidiferrales bacterium | reverse complement strand
CCCTGTGATTTTGTCGGCTTCTTTGTCAGCCCATCGACTGATGAAAATGTATTGATATCCCGTCGAGGCGACCAGTACAACCATTCCCGACACGCTTGACCACAGGGGGATGTTCATTTTTCCTCCTTAGGTAATAACCAGCCACAATATACACTACTTTGGCGACTCTTTCGAGATGGCCACACCGGGATCCCGAGAAACGGGGCCCGGGAAGTTTCGGTCCGCCGCGAATCCGTTGATTCTGGACGAGTGGTCGACAAACCGGAAGTAATCAGTTTCATCGGTCGCGCGGCCTGCCTTCATGCTGTAATGCTTTGGCATTCCTAGGCTCCTGTCATGCGCTCAATTTGGCGGATGCCGGAACCTTCCGCGTGTGCTGCGATGGATATTGCTAGAGTACAATATTGCCATGCTGGAAAGCCTCAAACCAGAGAGAAACGCCGTTCGCCGAGTGGCTTGGTTGCGTATTTTCTTGGTAGCGACCACGCTCGGAGCTGCAATTACAGGGATCGTCGTCACCTGGAAATCCGTGAGCTGCGATGCCCACCGCAAAGCCTGCCAAGCTAGCGAAGCTACGCATCAAACGTATGCGCCACTTCCTCCTTCCGCTATAGAAGAAAGTGAACCCGGCCAAGCCGAATCCAAGCGCCAAGGCGAGTGCACGGAAAGCTATCTCTGCACGGTAGTGACGGCAGTGAACCTGCCGAATCTGTATCTGGCGATTGCTGGAGTCTGGGGTATCGTCATTGCGATTGGTACCCTCTACATTCTCGGCCAACAAGCACAAAGTATGCGGTATCAAACAACCCACCTCAAGAATGCTGCGGATCAGGCTGGCGAAGCTGCGAAAGCTGCAAAGGATAATGCCGAAGCCGCACTTTTGAGCGCCAAAGCTGTGATTAACAGTGAGCGCGCGTGGATTGACGGGCAAATTATTCCAGAGACTAAGCTAGACGTGACTCGATACCGGCTCACGATAATTAACCATGGCAGGACCCCGGCGCATTTGTTCAATTATAAGGTGAGCCATGGAAGGATGAAGATTGACGGTGCAGAATTCTCCCCAGAAAGACTCCCAGCAAGTCAAACTAGAAACCTCTACATACTCATTCCCGCTGGTGGAGTACATCCCTTAGAGCCTCTTGACATCAAAAAGATGCTCGCAAACGATAGCGGCGAACTTGGTGCCGACCTTACGGGCCACATCTACGTCAAGATTGAGTATGCCGATCTCGTTTCAGATAGAGACAAGCCACCCGTCGTCCATGAGACTTCGTTTGTGTACGAATACAATTTTCTGCTCGAAACTCTTGAGCGAATTTCTTGGTACAACAACTATACCTAGAGGCAACACGAGAACCAGCGCCCAAATTAAGACACCACTACTCTGATCGCGGTATTCTAATTTCATATCTGCGCGAAGAAGAGGAATCCGCCGATGAAATACGAAATTGTTGTGGAAACTGCACAGGCTGAGTTGGTCGCAGCAGTGCGAGCGAAAGTGACCATTGGAGATATCGGCCGAGCGTGGAAGCCGGCGCTGGATCAGGTGTGGGCATTCTTGAAGACGAACGGCGAATTGCGCCCGGGGCATAACTTATTCCTCTATCACCATCCGGAGCATCGGAATGAGCCGATGGACATTGATTTCGGCGTCCAGGTAGGGCGCACGTTTAAGCCGGGGGGTAACGTGCGATGCGTTGAGACGCCGGCAGGCGAGGTGGCGCGGACGGTTCATATCGGTCCCTACGAGCGGTTGGGTGCGGCGCACGATGCGGTTCACGCCTGGTGTGCTGCGCACAATCGGAAAATCGGGCAGGCATCGTGGGAAATCTATGGTGATTGGAATAACGATCCGGCGCGGCTCGAAACTGCGATCAAGTATTTGCTGGCCAAAAAAGGCACCGCTCCGGCGGAATGAACAGGCCATCCTGTCTGCCCGTCGCAGAAAGTCCCCGGTCGAGGGCGCAGCAAGCAGCGCCCCTACGGCGTAAGACCCGACGCCCGCCCTGGCATGTGAGACGCGTAACTTGACACCTACCGTTGGCTGAAATATGGTCAACGGGACTGCCGCGAACCAGTGATCGCTGGGTCCCAGGCAACTACCATCCATGGGACGCAAGAAATCACGCTCTGCGAAGATTACTGTTCAAACGCCAATCATTCCAACCAAGACCGCGTTTCCAGTTTGGCTGAAGCATTTGCTGGCCGGCGCGGCGCTGTGCGTGGTGACGCTGCTGGCTTATTCCAATTCATTCCATGACGGATTTGTGATTGATAGCCATTCGCTGATTCTGAACGATCCGCGGATACGAGACGCTTCGGCGGAAAATGTCGGGCTGATTTTCGAGCATTCGTATTTTTGGCCGACGTCGGAAGTTGGGCTTTACCGGCCAGCCACTACGCTTTCGTATCTTTTTAATTACGACGTGCTGGGAAATGGCCAGACGCCCGCCGGCTACCACTGGATCAACTATATTTTGCATTCGTTCAACGTGTTGCTGCTGTACGCGCTGATGCTGCGTTTGCTGCGGAAATTCTGGCCGGCTGTAATTATCGCGGCGCTGTGGGCTGTGCATCCGGTGCTGACGGAGTCGGTGACCAACATTGTTGGACGCTCGGATTTGCTGGCGGGGATCGCGGTGCTCGGCGGATTGTTGCTGTACTTGAAGAGCGCAGAGGCGACGGGCTGGCGCGTGTATGCGTGGCTTTGCGCGCTCGCGGCGGTTACGACGGTGGGAGTATTTTCAAAGGAGAGCGCGGTCGCGATTCTTGGCGTGATCGTGCTGTATGAAGTTACGTTCTGGAGCGGGCGCGAACGATTGCGCGGGCTTACTCTGGGATGCGCGGCGGTTGCGATTCCCATTGTGGCCTTGTTGATTCAGCGGGCGCGGGTACTGGCGGCGTCACCACCGGCGCAATTTTCTTTTGTGGATAACCCGCTGCAAGGAGCTTCATTTTTCAAGGCGCGGATGACGGCGCTGGCAGTTGGCGCAAAATATTTGTGGCTTCTGGTGTGGCCTGCAAAACTTTCGGCGGATTATTCTTACTCGCAAATTCCCATTGCAAGCGGCACTTTTCACGATTGGATCGCATGGTTGGCGGTTGCGGCGGTATTCGTGGCTGTGGCGATGCAGCTTCGCGCGAACCGATTGTATTTTTTCTTCGGAATGTTCGCATTTCTGACATTCGCGCCGGTGGCGAATCTTTTATTTTTCACGGGCACGATTATGGCGGAACGGTTTTTATATTTGCCGTCGATTGGATTCGCGGCGTGCGCTGTGATGATGGTTTATGCGATTAGCGAGCGAACGACTGTGCGCTTGCTGGCGCCCGTGGCGCTGGGACTGATTGTTGTGGCGCTGGGAATACGCACATGGGAACGCAACATTGATTGGAAAGATAATCTAACGCTGGCGAGCGCGTCGGTGGGGACTTCGCCAAATAGTTTCAAGACGCACTTCGGGCTGGCGCTGGCGCTGACCGAGGCCGATCCCACGCACGCGAATATTGCGCAAGTGATTGAGCAATCGGATCAGAGTTTAGCAATTCTCGGTTCCCTGCCCGATTCGCGAAATATTTCGAGCGTCTATGCCACCGCGGGAGGCAATTACCGGATTGAGGGTGACGCGCTGGTGCAGCGAGGGGTGGGCGGGCGAGCCGCTGTGACGCCGGAAGGTACGGCGGCGTATGAGAGGTCGCTGCAAATTCTTACGCGCGGAGTTGAGATCGACCGTGTGAACGACGAAATTTATCGTCAAAGAAAACGAGCGCGCGGAATACCTGAGGACCGGATTACTCCTGCTGGTGTGCCGCTGGTCTACAGTAATCTGGCCACGACGCAACTGCGCCTGGGAAATTTTAAGGAAGCGTACGACGCCGCGGTTTATGCGCGGGCGCTGGATCCCGATATTGTGTACTCCTATATGTTGATGGCGCAGGCGCTCGCGCCGCAAAACCGGAAAGACGAAGCGGCTTTAGCGCTGGTGGAAGGCGTGCTGGTTTCCGGATCGCAGAATCTTTTGACGCCACTCGGCGTGCTATATAAATACGGAGTAGATCCTGAGGGATGCGGCATCAAGCACGCGCCGGGTGGCGCGATGCTGAACAATCAGTGCGCCGCGGTTCACAAAGAAATCTGCGAGGGATCGGCTGAATTAATTCGGTTGTATGAACAGAGTTTGCGCCCGGAAGCCGCGGCGGCGATCCGATCCAGAGCGGTGGAACAGTTTGGGTGTGCGGCGGACCGGCTTAATTGAGGAAGTGATTGGCGTAGCGCTAGGTGAAGCGAACTAGTAGAGGAACTCGACAAAGCATGGGACGCAAAAATCGCCGGCGATCGATGAACGCTGTGCCGCCGGTGGCGGCCGCGGCGCAACGGCCAAAATCTCCGTTCCTGAAACATTTGGTGATTTGCGCGGCGCTGGGAGTACTGACTTTTCTGGCGTATTCAGATTCTTTCCACGCTGGATTCGTGCACGACAACCGATACATAATTCTGGCGGATTCCCGCGTACGCGAAGCATCCAGCGAAAACATCAACTCAATCCTTGAACATTCGTACTGGTGGCCCAACTTCGAGACGGGTTTGTACCGTCCGGTTACGACGCTTTCGTTCCTGTTTAACTACGCGGTACTCGACAACGCCGATCGTCCCGAAGGCTATCATTGGATTAATTTCCTGCTGCATTTCGGGAATGTTCTGCTGGTTTATTTGTTGGCACTGAGATTTCTGCGAAAAATTCCGCCGGCGGTTTTGGCCGCAGCGCTTTGGGCGGTGCATCCGGTGCTGACGGAATCCGTAACCAATATTGTTGGGCGGGCGGACTTGCTGGCCGCGATGGCGGTCCTGAGCGGATTTTTGATGTATTTGAAAAGCACGGATTCGCAGGGTTGGCGCAGGGTTGCATGGCTCGGCGGATTAATGGCGGTAACGCTTGCAGGAGTATTTTCAAAGGAAAGCGCGGTGGCGATTCTTGGGGTAATCGTGTTGTATGAAGTGGTGTGGTGGGATGAACGGAAGCAGCTTCGCGGGCTGATTCTTGGATGTGCGGCGATTGCTCCACCGCTCTTGGTGATGTGGTATGTGCGGGCGATGATTTTCGCCGCATCACAGCCGGCACAATTTCCGTTCGTGGATAATCCGCTGATGGGCGCGTCGTTCGTCACGTCACGGCTGACTGCCGTCGCGGTGATAGCGCGTTATTTGTGGCGGCTGGCGCTGCCGGTGAC
>DATBYL010000019.1:0-9774 GCA_036513735.1 Candidatus Acidiferrales bacterium | reverse complement strand
CGTTGCCTACTACGATTTCGCCGATTCGGTAGAATTTTTCGCGGCGGCGCTTGAGATCGGTTTCGAGTGCGCGCAAATGTTTTTGCGGCACGATTAGGATCATGCCGACGCCCATGTTGAAAGTGGAGAGAAGTTCTTCGCGGTCGAGTTTTCCGAGCGATGCGAGATAGCTGAAGATCGGCGGAACGGGCCAAGAGCCGAGATCAATTTTTGCGCGGACGGAACGGGAAAAAACGCGCGGCAAATTTCCAGGAATGCCGCCGCCGGTGATGTGAGCCATGGCGGAAATCCATCCGTGAGCGACGCCATTTTTTACGGTGGCGAGATAGCATTGATGCGGGCGCAATAATTCGGCGCCGATTTTATTGCCGACCTTGGGAACGTAAGTTTCGGGTTTCAATCCCTCCTGATCAAAAATTAATTTTCGCGCGAGAGAATATCCGTTGGTGTGGAGGCCTGTGGAGGGAAGCGCGATGAGCGCGTCACCGGCTTTCACGCGATGCGGGCCGAGAAGTTTGCTGCGTTCGACGGCGCCGACGATGAATCCGGCGAGATCGTATTCGCCGGCTTTGTAAAAATCGGGCATCTGTGCGGTTTCGCCGCCGACTAGTGCGCATCCTGTGGCGTGGCAGGCGCGGCTGATGCCTTCGAGAACTTTTTCGACGACGACGGGATCCATTTTTCCGAGGGCGAGATAGTCGAGGAAAAAAAGCGGCTCGGCGCCGAGAGTTAAAATGTCATTGATGCAGTGATTGACGAGATCGCCGCCGACGGTGGAATGAACTCCCATGGCGAAAGCGATTTTTAGTTTAGTGCCGACGCCATCGGCGCTGGAAACGAGAAGAGGTTCCTTCCATTTTTTCAGGTCGAGTGAAAATAATGCGCCGAACGCACCGATGCCGCCGACGACTCCGCGAGTGAAAGTGCGCGCGGCGAGGCGGGCGATTTTTTGTTTGGCCTGATCGGCGAGAGCGATGTTGACGCCGGAGTCGACGTAGCGCATTCAGAGTGCCTCGAGCAATTCATTTCGGATGATGCGTGATTCCGGTTTAGAAAAAGTGAAAGAGGCGCCCCCAGCGGACGCGGCTGGGATGAATCAAGCAGCTCGCGTAGGCCGTGAAGCGTTCCATCAGGTGGCCCGGGTTCCAGGCTTCGGTGCGCGTTTCGCCTGGGGCTTTGGGGGCGTCCACGGAAAGATAAATCATTACCGGCACACCAATCAGAGTGTTGCGCGGCGCGTATCCCCAGAAGCGGCTGTCGTAGGAATCGCCGCGATTATCGCCCATCACAAAATAATTTGCGGGTGGAACGACCCATTTGCCACTGGGTTCGATGGGGCTGTCGGGTTCTTTCAAATATGGCTCATCGAGTTGCGAGCCATTGATGAAGACATGGCCATCGTGAATTTCGACAGTGTCACCGGGCAAACCGATTACGCGCTTGATGAGATCGGGCGCGCCTTCGAGTTGCGGAGCGCGAATAATTACAATTTGCTGGCGCTTGGGATTACGCCACAGCGGAACGTGCCACGGAGTGAAGGGCAGGCCCATGTCATATCCGAAGCGGCTCATGATGAGGTGATCGCCGACGAGCAAAGTATTTTCCATGGATTCGGAAGGAATTACGCGGGCCTGTCCGACGCAAGAATAAATAAAGAGGAAGGCGAGAATAATCCAGAACCATGCGATGGCTTCGCTTTTGGCGCGCTGGCCGAGAGGCTTTTGCGGAGTTGGCTCTTCTGGAGCTTCTTCAATTGTCGTATCGACTTTAAGATTCACGTGTCACCGTAGGCTGGGATTCGTTGGCATTTTCTGGATTTTGCTGGCCGTTATTATTCTGGTTATCGTTCAGGAGATTGTTGCGCACCTCGAGTTGCACGGGTGGAGTGGGATAAACGCCGGTGAAACAGGAAGTGCAGAAGCGACGCTCGTTATCGGAAACAGCGTTGCGAAGATTTTCGATGGAAAGATAGCCGAGCGAATCGGCTTCCAGGAAACGGCGAATTTCTTCGACGGTCTGCGGCGAAGGGTCGCCTTCGGAAGCGTTTGGCGCAGAGCTTGGCATGGTGATTGCGTCCGCTTCGGAAAGACGCGGACGAAATTTGGAATCGGCGCTGGCGATTAATTCTTCGTGCGTGGGCGTATCGATTCCGTAGTAGCACGGAGAAATTGTTGGCGGCGAACTGATGCGGACGTGAACTTCTTTTGCTCCGGCTTCGCGCACAAGACGAACAATTTTTCTGCTGGTGGTGCCGCGAACGATGCTGTCGTCCACGAGAACGACGCGCTTGCCTTCAAGAAGTCCGCGGACGGGATTCAATTTTAATTTCACGCCGAAATCGCGAATGGCCTGCACGGGTTGAATAAAAGTGCGGCCGATATAGTGATTGCGAATCAGGCCCATGCGGAAAGGCACTCCGGATTCGAGCGAATAGCCGATTGCGGCGGGCACGCCAGAGTCGGGAACAGGAACGACGACGTCGGCGGGAACGGGATGCTGGCGGGCGAGAAGTTTGCCGAGATTTTCACGGCTGTGATGCACGCTGCGATTGAAAATTAAACTATCGGGGCGCGCGAAATAAACGTGCTCAAAAATGCAGTACTGATGCGGCTTGGGCGGCGCGAATCGGAATGATTCCAGACCGGCGCGATTGATGCGTAACATTTCTCCGGGCTCGATTTCGCGAATATATTTCGCGTCCAGCAAATCGAACGCGCAGGTTTCGGATGCAACCATGTAGGAATCGCCGAGACGGCCGAGACAGAGCGGGCGGAATCCGCGAGGATCGCGAATGGCGTAGAGCTCGTCGCGCGTGAGAATTACGAGCGAGTAAGCGCCTTCTACTTGATTGAGCGCGTCTGCAATTGCGGATGACAAATTTCTGGCGGAACTGCGTGCGATGAGATGAACGATGACTTCGGTGTCGCTATTTGTTTGGAAGATGGAGCCGCGATGCTCGAGTTTGCGTCGCCACTCGGCAGCATTGGTGAGATTTCCATTGTGGCCGATGGCGAGCTTGCCTTTACCGCAATCAATTACGATGGGCTGCGCGTTCATCAGGCCGGTATCACCGGCGGTGGAATAACGCGTGTGGCCGATGGCGGAATCGCCGGGAAGAGTTGCGAGACGCTTGGGATCGAAAATATCCGCGACGAGGCCGAGACCTTTTGCGACGTGAAGATCCGCGCCGTCAGAGGAACAAATTCCGGCGGCTTCCTGTCCGCGATGCTGCTGGGCGTAAAGGCCGAGGTAGGAAAGTTTCGCGGCTTCAGGATGCGCGAAAACGCCGAAGACTCCACAGTGATCGTGGAAGTGGTCGTCGTCGAATTGGAATTGCTGCGTCACGTTTTTTGAATCGACCCCTCAGATGAATCGTCAAAAGTTTCCTTGGCCGCGGATGACATCAGCCAGAGCAGCGCGAGAAACCAGAGCGCCAGCGCGGTGAACGGAAACCATTTTATATCTTCGTAAACGCCGATTGCGCTGTAATTCCAATAACCGAAAATGGCCCAAAGGCCAAACGAAAAAGTTCTGGCCCAGCGGAGGCGGCGAGCGAGGCCGTAGGCTCCGGTGAAAAATGCGATTCCGGCGAGCGTGTAAATCACGTCATCGGAATTGAAAACAATTATCGCCCTGTTGGCGTGCGCTACAAAAATACCGTACCAGATATCGTAAATGGAAAAGGCGCCTGCCAGAGTCCACAATACCACGACAAACCAGCGACCGAACTTTCCCGCAATGTTCATTTTACCTGAAGACAGAACCCCCACGTTCGCCCGCTGCGCGGGACGAACACGGGGCACCCCCGATTACCACTCCATTGGATGCTGCGAACTGCTTATCCAGCCATCAGCATTGGAAATGAAGTGGTCCACGCTTCACGCAATTTCGCGCATGGGGCGGAGATGGCGTCGCGTCCGCTGAGTTTGATTTGGAAATCGCCGCGCGTTACGCGCCCGATGTCGTGAATGTCCAATTCGTATTCTCTCGCAAGGTCGCGAAAGCGGGCAAGATTTTCGGGACTTACGCTGACGATGGCGCGCGCGCCGCGTTCGCCGAACAGAGTTACTTCGTGCGGCTCTTTGGAATTTAAGGAAATTTCGGCGGAAAGGCCGTCGGAAGCGAAGCAACTTTCGGCGAGAGTTACAGCGAGGCCGCCATCGCTGACGTCATGTGCTGAGCGCAGGAGATTTTCTTTTGCGCAGGCGACAAGAAATTCGATGAGAAGTTTTTCCGCGGCGAGATCGACATGTGGTGGCGCGCCGGCGGCGATGTTGTGAAGCGCGAATGCGTATTCGGAAGATGAGAATTCGCGACGGGCGTCGGCGACGGGAGGAACTTCTAGAGCGTGAGGCTTGTCATTGCGTTGACCGTCGAGAAGAAAAAGAATATCACCTTCGTGACGGAAACCCATGCCGATGGCGTGCGATGCGTTGTCGAGAAGGCCGAGGACGCCGAGAATTGGAGTGGGATAAATGGATTGGCCGAGCGTGTCATTGTAAAAACTCACGTTGCCGCCGGTGATGGGAATTTTCAGAGCGGTGCAGGCTTCGGCGATGCCGTCAATGCATTCGCTGAATTCCCACATCACTTCGGGTTTTTCGGGATTGCCAAAATTCAAACAATTTGTGGCGGCGAGAGGACGCGCGCCGGAACATGCGATGTTGCGCGCGGCTTCTGCGACGGCAGCTTTGGCGCCTTCGCGCGGATTGAGCCAGCAGGCGCGGCCGCTTCCGTCAACAGTGAGAGCGAGAGCGCGATTCGTTCCTTTGACGCGGAGAACGGCGGCGTCGCCTGCACCGGGGCCGGCGAGAGTGTTTGTGCGGACCATGGAATCGTATTGCTCGAATATCCAGCGCTTGGATGCGATGGCGGGCCATGCTAACAACTTCAGAAAATTCTCTGTGAAATTTTTTCCCGGCGCGGCGAATTCGATGAGATGACCAGTGCCGCGTTCAGTTGTGGGGGCGGCGATGGGACGTTGATACACGGGCGCCTCATCGGCCAGAGCTTTTGCGGGAATATTTGCGGCGGTATTTTTTTTCCAGACGACGCGCATCATGCCGTCATCGGTAACGTGTCCGACTTCAACGGCGTCGAGTCCCCATTTTGCGAAAACTTCGATGACTTCATGTTCGCGTCCGCGAGTGGCGACCAGCAACATGCGCTCCTGCGATTCGCTGAGGAGCATTTCGTAGGGAGTCATGCCGGTTTCGCGTTGCGGCACGCGATCGAGATCGAGCTCGATGCCGACTCCGCCGCGCGAAGCCATTTCACAAGTGGAGCTGGTGAGACCGGCGGCGCCCATATCCTGAATGGCGACGATGGCGCCCGTGCGCATCGCCTCGAGGCACGCTTCGAGAAGAAGTTTTTCGAGAAATGGATCGCCGACTTGAACGTTGGGGCGCTTCTGCTGAGATTCTTCGGTGAACTCGGCACTCGCTAACAAAGACGCACCGTGGATGCCGTCGCGTCCTGTTTTCGCGCCTACATAGAGGACAGGATTTCCGGTGCCGCTGGCGCGCGCGAAAAACAAATCTTCGCGGCGGGCGATGCCGAGCGCGAGCGCGTTGACGAGAGGATTGCCGGAATAACATTGTGCGAAGGCGACGTCACCACCTACGGTGGGAACGCCGAAACAATTTCCGTAGAAGGCGATGCCGCCGACGACTCCGTTGAGGATGCGGCGATTTTTCGCGGCGTCACCAGCATCAGACGAAACACCTTTGGTGATGGGGCCGAAGCGGAGAGAATCCAGCACGGCGATGGGGCGAGCGCCCATGGTGAAAACGTCGCGCAGAATCCCGCCGACTCCGGTGGCGGCGCCCTGAAGCGGCTCAACGTAGCTGGGATGATTGTGCGATTCAATTTTGAACGCGGCGCAGAGGCCGTCGCCGATATCCACGACGCCCGCATTTTCGCCGGGGCCTTGCACCACTTGCGGGCCTTTTGTGGGAAGTCGGCGCAAGTGAACGCGGCTGGATTTGTAGGAGCAGTGCTCGCTCCACATCACGCTGAAAATACCGAGTTCGGTGATGTTGGGATCGCGTCCGAGAATTTTTTGAACGCGCGCGTATTCTTCGGCGGAAAGGCCGTGTTCGGCGGCGATGGCGGAGGTTACTTTAATTTCGGTTTCGATGATTGATTTAGAGTGCGCCATTTATTTATTAATTTCCTGAGGGCCTTTCGATGTGGTCGATTACGATTACTTCGACGGGGCCTTTTCCGGATTCTAATTTCAAACCGAGTTGCTCTTGGATGGCAGTGAATATGGCGGGACCGTTCGGCGCAGACCCCGGAGGCGATTGGAGTTCGTTGTCGTCCGGAGTCCACTGCAGATCGAGATCATAGAGACTCGTAAGGCCAGTCCTATCCAGAACTGGGCGGCTCAATTGCGCCGCCAAGAAATCCGCGAAGGAACCCAACGTAACCGAGTGGCCCTTGATTGAGCCATTTTTTGCGGTCATACCCGGCGCTCTTCCACCGCGACCGTTCGATCCGGCGACGACGTCATCTGTTTTTGACTGGTGAATTTTCGGGCCATTTTTCGCGACGACCAAAGAATATACAGGAAGTTCTCTGGTTTCGCGGTGGAGCGCCAGCATGAAGCGATCCGCCAACAGCGCTTGAAGCATTTGATTCCGGGCAGAGGAGATTTGGCTCGGGTTCAGCTTTTGCAGATCATCAATCACTGATGCTTCGATTTTCGCCGCAACATCGTATCTTTCAGTATCGACCCAACCCGGAGCTGCGACGATCCGATCACGATTGAAGATTCCGTATGCGGATTGAATCAACATGATTAGTGGCGTGTTTGTCACGGTCAAACCGTCGGGCGCGGTTGTTATTCCGTAGGAGCCTTGCCCGTTGGATTTATTGGGTTTGATTGAAGCGACTTCGTACTCGAATTTGGGCGAAGTGGAGGCTGCGTTTTGCGCCTGCGCGTGAGCGAGACCAAACATGATTGGTGCGATCAAAACAGCAAATCCGAGCGCTCGAAGTAAGTGCTTGTTGTAGGCTCCCGAAATAGTGCGTCGTATTTGCATGGCCACTAATTTCCCGAAGGCCTTTCGATGTGATCGATAACGATTACTTCGACGGGGCCTTTTCCGGATTCTAATCTTAGGCCGAGCTGTTCCTGAATAGCTGTGAACAAAACTGGGCCGTTGGGATCCAGGGCGGCAGGTGCGGGTTGTCCGTTTTGCGTACTTCCAGCAGGCGCCGGAATGTCGTCGGGCGTCCACTTCAATACGAAATCATATTTGCCGGTGAGTCCGGTTTTGTCCAAAACCATCCGGCCTAATTGTCTTGATAGCTCGGCAGCCAGATTCGCAATCGGAATTTGTTGAGCGGTGACCGTAACGGGCCCGCCTCTTCCAGCTTGTGAAACTCCCATGCCTGGTCCCAAGCCTGAGCGGCCACCAGGATTTGCATCGTCAATTTTTGATTCCTGAAGTCTAGAACCGTTTTTTGCGACGACTAAGGAATAAATTGGAAGATCTCGCGTTTCGCGATGAAACGCTAGCCTAAAACGGTCTACCAAAAGCGCCTGAATCATTTGCTGGCGCACGAGCGGGCGGTCATGTGCGCTGAGTTTGTTGTATGCGTCGGCTACGGAACCTTCCATTTTCGCTTCGATATCAAAATTTTCAGAGGCGACCCAATTCGGAAGCCCGAAAAGACGATCCTCTTGAATTCCAAAAGCCATTAGCACGAGTCTCTGCAGCGGAAAATTCGTTGCGGAGAATCCATCGTCCGCGCCCGTCATGCTAATGTGTCCGCCGCCGGATTTGTCTGGTCTGATTGATGCGACTTCGTATTCAAATTTGGGAAGTGCGGCGGCGTTTGTGTTTTGAGATTGCGTTTGCGGCGGAGATTGGGCGCTACTTGTGAATGAGATCGCGAGGCCAAGTGTGAGAAGAGCCGCAAAAACCGCGAGACGATTTCCAAGTGTGTTGCGGTGCATTTGCATGTCAGACGCGCAGCGCGGGTGCCGCGGCTTGCGCTGATTGCGGACTTGCGGCGGCGGATTCGTGTTCGGTGAACCATTGGAGCAGCGAACGGAAAACTATGAGGCCGTCGGCGGAGCCTAGTGAGATTTCGGAGGCGCGCTCGGGATGCGGCATCAGGCCCATCACGTTGCGTTCGCGATTGCAGATGCCGGCAATATTTGCGATGGAGCCATTGGGATTTGCGGCGGCGTCTTCACGGCCGTCGGGAGTTGTGTAACGGAAAATAATTTGATTGTTGCGTTCGAGCGCGTCAAGAGTTGACGGATCACAGAAATAATTTCCTTCGTTGTGCGCGATGGGAGATTCGATAACTTGTCCGACTTGAGCGGCGCAGGTGAAAGGCGTGTCGGTGGCTTCCACGCGCATGTGAACGGGCAGACAGCGGAAACGCAGGCACGCATTGCGAAGCATGGCGCCGGGAAGAAGTCCGGCTTCGAGAAGGATTTGAAATCCATTGCAGATGCCGAGGACGATGCCGCCTGCGCGCGCAAATTTTTCAACGCTACGCATGACGGGAGAAAAACGGGCGATGGCGCCGGTGCGGAGGTAATCACCGAAGGCGAATCCGCCGGGAAGAATTATTGCGTCCGCGCCGGCGAGATCGGCGGACTGATGCCAGATAAATTCGGCCTGCTGGCCGAGCACGTGATGAGCGACGTGGAAAGCGTCATCATCACAATTGGAGCCGGGAAAAACGACAACGCCGAATTTCATGCGCTCCTCCGCGCTGAAGCGAATGCTGATATTACCGCTGAAAAGGGGTCTGGGGAATGCGACAAGAATGAATTATAACATAGGCGGCGCGGGGGTTTGGAGTGAGCGGATTTTAGAGTAGTGGGACAATTTTAGCGAGACAGCGCCTTGACAGGGCCGCTCGGAAACGGGAATGTTGCTGTTATTTGTTTAGCGCTGCAGGCCATTCGGAAGTGGGGCGTTTAATGAACCCGATAAAACTCGTCTTGATTGCATTTTTGTTTTTGTGCGCTGGAAACGCCTTCGCGCAGGTGGTCGACAAGGATCCTGTTGCAGTTGTGGAGATTGGCGGAGCCGCTAACTGGAATTTCAAAGGTGGCGGATCGAGTTTTGGTCCCACAGTTGCGGTTGAAGTTACGCCGATAGAGAACTGGCTGGAACTGGAGGCAGGAGTTACGCCGCTGTTCGCACGTCACTCAAGAGAATGGGACACCGATCTTTTATTTAAGAAGCCGTGGACGCTCTCGAACAAGGTGGAATTCATGGTTGGCGTTGGTCCGGAATGGGTTCACGTGACGAAAAACGGAATTACATCGAATTCCCTGAGCGGTGAAGGCGTGTTGGATTTTATGTTTTGGCCGGCGAAGAAACATAGATTCGGTTGGTATCTGGAACCGAGCTACGAGTACAACTTTGCGCGGGGGCATGAGCAAGGTATTGGAATAAGCGGCGGACTGCTGATTGCGATCCCGTGAAGATGGAGCGCGCTTTGCTTCGACATTTTGCATAGCGGCTGGGCTGGAGTATGTTCGTTGTAGCGAGCGCGGGTTACGAAACGAAATTCGTTTGCGTTCAAGCAGAGGTGAATTATGGCGATGCGAGTATGTCCGCACTGCGGGAATAAAGTTCCGGCGGTGGACGTAGTGGCGTTCACAAATACGATTGAGTGTCCGCACTGCGACTCGCTATTGACGGTGGCGTTGCCGAGCCGCGTGATTGGCGCGTTCATTGGATTGGGAGTGGGATGGCTGGTTTACGGATGGGCGGCGGGGTCGTTGACGGGTGAAGA
>DATBYL010000018.1:0-6675 GCA_036513735.1 Candidatus Acidiferrales bacterium | reverse complement strand
ATTAATTATTGGCTGCGGCGGCGACGGCACGCTGAACGAAATCATAAACGGAATGCCCGGCAGCAAGGTTCCCCTTGCACTGCTGCCTGCCGGAACCGCCAACATTCTGGCGAAGGAACTTCGCATCCCATGGAATATTCCGCGCGCCGCCGCGCTGATTCCACGCGGGATTCCGACGCGCATCGCGCTTGGCGCAATTACTACCGGCGACGCGTCAACAGATCCAAACGCGCCGAATAATTCGCGTCGATATTTTTTGGTTGTGGCCGGCGCGGGCGCTGATGGCGCGCTTGTTCACGCGCTCGACCCGAGCGTCAAGCAACGCGCCGGCCTGCTCGCTTACTGGATGGAAGGCGCGAAGCAATTGCTGCGCTACAAATTTCCACAATTCCGCGTGACGACCGCGGAGAATAAAGAAATCATCGGCACTCTCGTGATCGTCGGCCGTACAAAACATTATGGCGGGCCATTCCGCATTACTCGCGGCGCCGATCTTTTCGCAAATGAATTTGAACTGGGAATATTTTGCTCGCAAAGCGCGATGCGATATTTGCTTTATCTTCCGGCGTGCTGGATGGGACGCTTGCATCGTTTGAAGGACGTTCATTTCGTAAAAACAAATTCAGTTCGATGCGAAGGCCTGCGCGCCGATCCCATCTACGCGCAAGTGGATGGTGAGGCCAGCGAATCTTTGCCCGTAACATTTTCAATCGTGCCGGACGCGCTTACGCTGATTGTTCCGGAACATTTCCGCGCGCAACAGAGCGCCGGATAAAATGGACCCGTTAACTCACATCGTCGTCAGCATCGCCGCCAGCCGCGCTGGGCTGAATAAAGTTTCGCGTCTGGCAACGCCGATGTTAGTCGTCGCAGGCGTAGCGGGCGATCTCGATTGGTTCACGGCCCTAGCCGGCCCGCGCGCATTTCTCGTGGGGCATCGGACAATCACGGATTCGCTTTGCGGGGCCGCCGCTATCGCGATTCTTACCGCACTCTATTTCACAATCGCCACGCGTAAACACCGGTCATCGCCGATAAAGTTTCCGCAGGCGCTGTTCGTCTGCGCTATTGGCGTCGCGCTTCACGTTCTGTTCGACCTCACCAACAGTTACGGCGTGAAATTATTCTGGCCATTCAATGAGAAATGGTACGCGCTGGATTCCGTCGCACAATTCGACGTCATAATTTTGGCCATCCTTGCCGCCGGAATTCTTCTACCTATGCTTTTCCGTTTAGTCGGCGAAGAAATTGGAGCGCAAAAAAGAACTAAAGGTGTTTTCAGCGCTGTCTTCGCGTTTGTACTGGTATTTGCTTACGTTGGCGCCCGCTGCGTTCTTCACGATCGCGCCGTCACTCTCATAAACTCGCGTCTCTACAACGGTGCGCCACCGATTGCGGTCGGCGCATTTCCGGATTCGCCTTCGCCATTTCATTGGGCCGGAGTGATCGTTACGGAGTCCAATTTGTTACGCGCCGAAGTGCCCATCTTCATCGGAACCTACGATCCCTTCGCCGCAAGATTATTCTACAAACCGGAAGAATCCCGAGCGCTCGACACGGCGCGCGCTTCCAGCACGGCGAATCTTTTTCTGAGCTTCGCGCGATTCCCTCGCGCCCACGTGGAACACAATGACCGCGGCTACCACATCGAAATCACCGACATGCGTTTTGAAATTGGCACGCCGCCTGGCCGTTCCATGATGGCCGCAATCGACGTGGACGAAAACGCTCACGTAACGCACGAAGAATTAACATTTGGAGATTTATTTCAGAAGTAGTAGAAGTACGAGCGTTAAGCCGCCGTAGGTTTCGGACGGAAAATCAGTCGTACGACCAAATAAAATACCAACACGGCACCCAACATTATCAGACTCATCGAAACTTTATGTTGCAACACAAATTCCGACGCCTGATTTCCGTAGCGCACCGCAAGAAATCCTAATCCGAAATATCGGATCACTCGCGCAATCGTCAAAGCAAATACAAAATTGCGTAATGACATCTCGAACGCGCCGGAGCCAATCACCACAAGTTTGAACGGCGTCGGAGGCGGCATCAACGCGCCAACGAGCACCGTCAGGAATTCATTCCCTTGAACCCATTTCCGGATTTTCTCCGATCGCGGCCCCGCGTATTTTCGGAAATACGCTTCGCCGCCCTTTTTCGCAACCAAAAATAACGCGACGCAACCGAGCACCGATCCAATCACGGACATCAACGCGTAGTACAACATGCGATCCGGATATCTGACCGAGAGATCAATCAAAATCAAATCATTAATTACAGGCAGCGGAATGATTGACGAATCAAGAAAACCAATCGCAAAAAGTCCCACGCCGCCCATTGCGCCAAGCGTCGCTTCCAACCAGTGCTGTAGATGGCCAAAATTCATAGGGATAATCTCGATTGAAGGTGAGACGCGAAATTGTAGCAGATGCGAACGCGAGACTGTTACGCCGATGCTGCAATAATTTCGCGCGCTGCAATTTCGTTTTCAATTTCGCCGAGGACGAACTCACTTGCGCGCGCCGTTGCGCCGACAATTAAGATGGACGGCGAAGGAAGGCGATCGCAGTTTCCGAGCGAACCAATCGTTGACTGCAGTACGCGCTGACGCACGGATGCTGCTTCAGAAACAAGTATGCACGGAGTTTCCGCACACCATCCAGAGTTCAGAAATTCCCGAACGATTTCCGCATAGCTGGTCGCCGGCATGTGAATCGCGACTGTGGCTCCGCCCGGTGGCGGCCCTGGAATTTCCAACGCTGCACCATCACTCGCGCGATGGCCCGCAAGAAAAATAAGTTGGCCTGCCGTGCGGCGATCCGTTAGCGAAATTCCTGCAGCAGCTGCGGCCGCAGAAGCCGCAGTAATTCCCGGAACAATTTCCCATTTCACTCCCGCGCGGGCCAACGCCGAAATCTCCTCGCCGGCGCGCCCGAAAATAGCCGGATCGCCGCCTTGCAATCGCACTACAGAAAATCCAGCGCGCGCAAGTTCAATCATTCGCGCGTGAATTTGTTCCTGACGAATCACGCGTTCACCGCAACGCTTGCCGACATTCTCCAGCACCGCGTTTTCAGCGGCAATCGCCAATACTTCAGCGGACACGAGCGCGTCATGCAGCACGAAATGCGCCGACGCTAGCACGCGTACCGCGCGCAACGTCAGCAACTCCGCGTCGCCCGGCCCCGCTCCGACGAGATAAACTTTGCTGGCTCGCATCGATTCATGATTCGCGTCGCTCACGATTCACTCGCAATTCGTGCTCGCGCAATTCGTGGCAAACAAATTTCTCTCGCCATCCGATGCGCGATTTGTTTTCGCCGTAGAATATCTCCATCAGATTTCAGCAGTCGACTCCGCGCGCGCCCTAGCCGCTCGATCCACTCCGCATACTCGCCGCCAAATTGTTTTTCCAAGCGCTTCCGAATCCGTTGCGCCAGCGCTGGACTTCTTCCGCCTGTGGACACCACGATCTGCAACGCGCCACGCCGCACCACAGCTCCGTAGAAAAAATCGCAGCGCTCTGGTTCATCGACCACATTGCAAAGCACATCCGCTCGACGCGCCGCGCGCCAGATTCGCTCGTGCACGTCTGCTGATGATGTCGCCGCTACAACTAAAAACATTCCCGCCACATCTCGCACTCTGAACTCCCTCCGTTGCCACTCAAGTTTTGTCGCGTGCGCCAGCTCGGCAATCACCGCCGTCGCCGAAGGCGCAATCACTCGCACTCGCGCGCCGGCATCAAGCAGCCCGCGAATTTTCCCTTCTGCCACTGCTCCTGCGCCAACTACCAAACACGCGCGGCCTTCTAACCGCAAGAACATTGGAAAAAGCGGAAGCTTCGGATATCGCGAGACCCGCATCATCCATCCAATCCATGCGGCACCGGCCCAGGAGATCCATCGCGCAATTCTTCCGTCGCCGCGCCGCCCGCCAGAAGTTCGCGAATCCGCGTGTTCGTCTGACGCACCAGAAATTTCCGCAGATTTTCCTCCGGCGCGCGCAGCGTTTGATAACTGCGCAGCAGTCGCTCAATCGCATCGGGAACCTCATTCGCTGCGCATCGATAACCCACCGGCCGCGCGATCGCCGCAAATTCTCCAACGCTGCCGCCGACGCAAAAATAATACGCGTCCACCATCGCGCCATCCTGCTTCACTTTCTTCCCCTCAATTCCAATGTCCGCGATCCAATGTTGTCCGCACGCGTTCGGGCATCCCGCCACATTCAAACGAAACTCCTGCGAAAATTCCGGCAATCGCTCATCCAACTCCGTCACCAGCCAACGCGTGAAATCTTTCGTCTCCGTGATCGCCAGTTTGCAAAATTCCGTTCCGGTGCAAGCCACCGCGCCGCGCCAGAATGGAGAAGCCGCTGTTGCAAGTCCCGCTGCGCTCAACTCCGCCGCCAGTATCGGCGCATTCGCTTCGGGCACATTCACGACAATAATATTTTGCATGTTCGTAGTGCGCAGTTCGCCAGATCCGTACCTCTCGGAAAGCACCGCCGCTTCGCGCAACTGCTCCGCCGTGATTCGCCCTCGCAAAACCGCCGCTCCAACGTAGTAAAGTCCGTCCTGCTTCTGCCTGTGCAAACCAACGTGGTCTCGATAAATATCGCGCGGTTTTTCTTCCAGTGCCGCCTCATCCAAACGAAATCCGAGCCTCGAGTGCAATTCTTCAAGAAATGATTCCGCCGTCCATCCGTGATCCAAAAAAAGAAATTTCAATCGCGCGCGATCCCGGCTCTGCCGAAGCACTTCCGAATCGCGAAAAATCTCCGCGATCGCGCGCGTCACCGGCAAAACCTGTTCCCACTTCACAAAAGCATTCAGTCTCGGCGCCAAATATGGCTCCGCGGAAAGTCCGCCGCCCACGCGAAGCGAAAATCCAATTTCTTGCTCCTTCTCTGCCAATCGCTCGACCGCCGTCAATCCCACATCATTTATCTCTGGATACGAGCACCACGCACGGCACCCCGTCACGCACACTTTGAATTTTCTCGGCAGGTTGTAAAACGCCGAGTTGCCCACCAACATTTTCGTGAGCCGTTCCGCAAGCGGCGAAGCGTCGCAAATTTCTTCCGCGTCCAATCCCGCCAGCGGGCATCCCGTAATATTTCGCGTGTCGTCGCCGCACGATCCTTGCGTCGTCAATCCTACTCGCCACAATTGTTCCAACACATGAGGCAGCGCTTCCGCTTCAATCCAATGCAGTTGAATATTTTGACGCACGGTAATATCCGCAACGCCGCGCCCATATTTTTCCGCAACGCTTGCGATCGCCTTCAACTGAGCCGCCGAAACTTGCCCGTTGGTCAGACGAATCCGCGTCATGAAATACGGCACGCTGCGCCCCATGCCGTCTTTTCCGCCCACAACTCCAACTCCGTCGCCCTGCGGATAAACTCCCCACCAACGCAAATAAGTTCCGATCCACTCGTCCGGAAACGCTTTGTAACCATAACGCGCATAGGCTCGCAGCTCCGCCAAATGATCCCAAGGATTTTTCGCGCGCTTCAATCTTTCGGCGCGCTGCGCTTTCGTTTCCTTCGCGCGCGGAATTTCTCGCGCCACGTGCCCTCGCCGACTCCCGCCTACTTCGCCAAAACTTTCGTCCGCCATCTCGCAGCCTCCGTATCGGAAAAATTGCACCAGAAAAACAAAAAACCCACTAACCATAACTTCTGGCAGTGGGCTGATCGCTGGACTTGCAATTGCAGTCTTACTTAGCTAGCCAGCACCTCCCCGCCAGATCGAGCGCAAATACACGCGCACATACAGCAGCAACACATGCCGCACGCTTGCATCGTCTGACGAGAACTATTTTTCACAAAAATAAGCTACCTCACTCCGGCTCGGACGTCAAATCGCGCCGTCGAGGCGCCGAAACTATTTCGTTGAGTTGTAAATTGCAGCAACTTCGGCGGCAGTGAGCGCGCGATTCCAGAGCGCAACTTCGTCAATGCTGCCGTTGAAAAAACGGCCGGTGAAAACGGTGCTTTCGCCGATTGAGAAGGCGCTCGTTTTGTTCGGCTTGCCCGGGTCTTGATCGGAATTGACCGGTGCTCCGTCCCAGTAAATTGCGCGGGTCTTCGCGGCAACGTCCATGGTGGCAACGATCATGTGCCATTGGTTCACGAGCGTAGCGGGATTCGGTTTGTAGTCAAGGCTGCCCCCCGCCGCGGTGAAGAATTTGATGGCGTTGTCACCCTCAAATTGCAGATCCAGATCATTTCCGCTCTGCGATTCACCTGCAACATAGAAAATGTGCGAAGCGGTGGACGGCAACGCGGCCAGATTTACCCAGGCCATGATCGTGACCGCGTTCGCAATTCCACCATTCTGCGTCGTCGCGATCCACCCATCTTTTCCGTTCAGCACGACGCATTGATTGCCGGACATCTTAATCGGCGCGCAGGAACTTGAGACGGCCACGCCGCCGACAGGGCGGTATCCCGCGCCGCCAACTTCTGCGATTCCGCTAGAATCTTCCAGTCGAAAATAGGCGATGGGGTTGGAAGCTTTTACGATCCCCGCCAAATCTTGCCCTGCAGCCGCGCCGGAGGCCGGTGAACTCGCCGGAGCTGAAGGCGGAGTTGAAGACGGAGTTGCGTTTGCCGGGGCGGCACTGAGCGGAGGGGCCGACACGGTCGATTCGGATTTCT
>DATBYL010000017.1:0-2184 GCA_036513735.1 Candidatus Acidiferrales bacterium | reverse complement strand
CCTGTGTGGGGATTTCTTTTTGGCTGGACGCATTCCATCGTCGCGCGTCCCGCCTCGGTCGCAAGTATTGCCGCAGGCGTGCTGCGTTTTTGGGGATTCATGATGCCCAGCGTCGCCGCGCCCATTCACATATTCGATTGGAATTACGATTTGTTTGGCGCTGCGCATCATTTTAATTTCGTTTTTTCCTGGGCGCAGCCGCTGGCCATTCTGGTAATCGCGCTGATTACTGGTATCAATTATTTGGGCGTGCGTCTCGGTGGACGCGTCCAGGTCATTCTGACAATAATTAAAATCGCGTCAGTTGTTTCCATTGTGATCGCCGGATTTGCATTCTCAAAAGGCGGCGGCACTCCGCTTCATCCGTTATTCAACGCAGGAGTGCGCGGCGGCGTGTTCGGCGCGTTTCTCGCAACGCTTGCGGCATCTTTGTGGGCTTATGACGGCTGGGAGGATTTAAATCTCGTCGGCAGCGAAGTGAAAAATCCCGAAAGAAATTTGCATCACGCGCTTGTCGGCGGCGTCGTGGTGGTGGCCGTGCTTTATCTGCTCTTCAACGCCGTGAGCTTTTACGTTTTGCCGTTCGCGAAAATCGCAGCTTCCGAACACGTAGCGTCCGATGTGGTTGCGCAGTTCGCCGGAAAAGACGCCGCGCTCTGGGTAACTCTCGCCATGGTTATCGCCGGACTCGGCTCACTCAATTCTTCGATCCTAAGCGGCGCCCGCGTGGATTATGCGATGGCACGCGATGGATTATTTTTCCGCATCGCCGGGGGAATCCATCCGAAATTTCGCACGCCAACCAACGCGCTGATTTTTCAATTTATTCTCGCCAGCCTTTTTGCGCTCACAGGCACGTTCGAGGATCTCACTTCATTATTTATTTTTGCCGGATGGATTTTCTACGGGCTGGCGACAATCGGATTATTCCGTCTGCGATATACAGAGCCGAATATGCCGCGGCCCTACCGGTGCTGGGGATACCCATGGGTTCCGGGCGCGTTTGTCGCCGGAGCTGTAGCTCTTACAATTAATTTATGGCTGGATCGCCCTGTGCGATGCACGATCGGTTTGGCGATGATGATGACCGGGCTGATTTTTTACAGGCACTGGCGCAAAAGCAATCTCGTCACAACTGCGTAACACAAAGATGCGCGAATAAACAACGCGCAATTCAATTCACTCAAGCCAAAACGCCGCTCGCCCGGCCAATCGCCATCAGCGATCCTTCCGGAATTTGCAATTCCAGATCCGGATGCAGCGCCTTCGCCAGAATCGCCACACCTTCGGCCAGCCGTGGCCCGGGACGCGAAAGATATGAATTCGCATCGGTTACGTACACGCGGCCACTTTTCACCGCCGGCATATCGTTCCAACCATTCGGCAATTGCAAATGAGAAAATTCATCCATCGCCTGCTTCAAGTTGTATCCGCAAGGAGAAATCAAAATCACTTCCGGCTGCGCGTCGAAAACTTGTTGCCATTCCATGCGCACTGAAGGCGTGCCGGCGTGAGCAAGTACATCTTCGCCGCCGGCCAGCGCAACCATTTCCGGAACCCAGTGGCCCGCATTGAAAACGGGATTCAACCATTCCAGGCAAGCAATCCGCGGACGCGCGTGCGTCGCAATAAATGGCTGCACCGCGCGCTGAACCGAAGCCACTCGATCCTTCAAATATTCGACAAGATTTACCGCGGCCTTCTCGCGATTTGTGGCCACGCCGACCGCGATGATATCTGCCCACACTTCGTCAAGCGCGTGCGCATTCAGCGAAAGTACTTTCGGCATGCGCGGCAAACTGGAAAGCGCCGCGGCCAAATCGTCCGGCGACGCTGCACACACGTGGCACAAATCCTGCGTGAGAATTAAATCGGGATCAATTTCGCGGAGCGCTTCAGCGTCCACTCGATAAACGCTTTCGCCGCGCGACGTAAACTCAGTAACCAGCCGATCAATTTCGGCGCTATCCGTCGTATGCGGCAAACGCGATGTAACCACGACGCGCTTCTGCCGCGCTTCCGCCGGAAAATCACATTCGTGGGTTACTCCGAGCACAGAATCGCCCAGACCAAGCGCGTAACAGATTTCAGTGGCCGACGGCAGCAGCGTGCAGATTCGCATGGATGGTTAGCGTAGCACAGTGCGGGACGACGCCGGTACTGTTTGATACATCGCGCGAGGCA
>DATBYL010000016.1:0-15032 GCA_036513735.1 Candidatus Acidiferrales bacterium | reverse complement strand
GCCGTCACTAACGGCGGGCGTGTGGGTTGGCAACGACGACAAGGCCATTTCGCTAGGCAAAAAAGAAACTGGCGCGCTGGCTGCGCTTCCCGTGTGGCTGGAATTTATGCAGGGCGCCACGGAAGGCACGCCGGTGCAGGATTTCCAAAATGTTGAGTCGCTTGATTCTCAGTCCGGCGCGCATCCCGTCGTAGTGGATACGCTTGACCTCGCGCCAACGGAGCCGACCGAACAGGGACTGCCTCCGGCTGGTGGAGAGGCTGCTGAGCCGCCGACAACGCCAAAACCCGGCGAGCCGAAACCCACGCCGAAAGTTCCGCCAGTGCCTCCGGTGATCAAACACACGCCGGGAACGGCGCCCGACCATAGCGGACATCGATAAATTTCAGCTTCGCTTGAAGTGATCCCATCCGTGCGGAATTAGAGGCGTTGATTTGCTTGCGGCGTCCACCAATTCAACTAATGATCCGCCGTTGCGTTTCTGCTGACCACTTTTCTTTGCAGGAACAATTTCGCCAATCCGCGTAATTGGCACGCCGCGATATGCTTTGCGCATTCGAGACGCCTGCGCTGCTGGCACGGTGAACAATAATTGATAATCTTCGCCGCCGTGCAAGGCCAGATTGAGTGAATCCAAGCCGAGACTCTGCAACGCCTGCGGAACTTTAACGACAGGAATCTGCGCGGCGAAAATTCGGGCGCTCACGCCGCTCGACTGGCAAATGTGCGTCAGGTCCGTGCTCAGACCGTCGGAGGTATCCGTCGCCGCCGAAGCGATGGGTGGTCGACGCCGCTCGCCAGCCAACCAGCGCCCTAACTTAAGTTGAATCTTCGGACGCAGATGCTGTTCGAGCAATCGCTTCCATCGCGCATCTCGGTGCAGCTTCCGCAAAATTAGCTCAAGTCCAAGTTGCGCCGCCCCGAGCGTGCCGCTGACGTAGATTCCATCGCCGGGCCGGGCTCCGGATCGCGTCAGGGCATGGCCATCGGCTACTACGCCTCCCACGGTCATGTTCATTATTACAGTTGGATTCTGCGAGGTGTCTCCGCCAATCAGTACCATGCCGAATTCGCGCGCGGCCCGCGCCATACCCTTAATAAAGCCATCCAACCAAGCGCCCGTGCGGGTCGAAGGCGATGCCAGGCTCAGCATGAAGAAGCGCGGCGCGGCCCCCATCGCAGCAAGATCGCTTGTGGCACGCGCGAGCGCTTTGTAGCCGATCGCGTCTGGAGAGTGCAGGCCAGTGAGGAAATGTACGTTTTCCAGGAACGCATCACAGCTCAGCGCCAAGTCGTCTGCGACACGACTGCCGAGCGCCGGAAATCCCTTACGCAGCACCGCAGCGTCATCACCGATCCCCACGCCGAGCCAGTCAGTCTGGTGGCGAGAAGCCCGGCGCGCCAGCCCACTGGAAATCCGCTCGATAATCTCCGATTCAGTTCGCATAGCCTTAATCCGCTGGGCGGCGTTCCCGTACGGACAGTGTTGGCACCTGCCAAACATCTGTACTTCGGTACAAGTAGCGCCGGGAATCATCCTGCCACATACTCTAGCTGGGAGAAAGCCGCGCAATTGTTTTCAGAAAGCTGGGCGGCAAGACCTTCCTGAATAGGGAACGTCAAATTAAGGGTTGACTTGCGCGGAGCCGGGAACCTACACTCCTTGTGGTTGCGGACCAGGACTCTCGGTTCAAGCTGATGTCGGCTCGAAGTTGGGCTCAGGGAAATACCGGCAGCAAAATTTGAGGCTACCAGCGCCTCGCCAATAGTAGAAAATTAAAGCTTCTTGAACTGAGACGAATGAAAACTCGGTTTTACACATTCTTTGTTGCCTCAAATGACCAGAGCCGGATCCTTAAGCTTCGGGTGCCAATCTACATCCTTCATATGTTGGCGGTGCTGGCGGTGGTTGGCGGAATCACTGTCATCGCGGGCGTGGGTTCCTATTCCAGAATGCTGTGGAAGGCCGATAGCTATAATACGATTCGCAGCGAGCGCGATACTCTGAAGCAACAGTTCAGCCAGCTTCAAACCACCGTTAAGGACACCAATCAGCGCCTCGATTCTCTCCAGTCCCTGGCCACCGAAGTAGCGATGAGCTACGGATTCATGCAATTGCGCGACACTCCTTTTGGAATGACCAAGGTTTCGGACACGCCGCAAGAGGAATTCGGCCACTCGGTTGATGAGTTTAATTTCCTGCAAAAGAGCGCTACGTCGTTGGCGCTATCTCAGGAAGGATTGCACCTGCTTCCGCGTCAGCCGGGCTTGGGAGATGCAACGTTCACTCCCTCTCTGTGGCCGGTTAAAGGACAAATCACCTGCAGCTTCGGCGACCGGCTTGATCCGTTCAGTGGTGAAGGTGAATTTCACCGCGGCGTGGACATTTCAGCAAACTACGGTGATCCCATTCACGCTACCGCCGACGGAGTTGTAGTGGCCGCGGAAACGCGAGTCGGCTACGGCAGGCTGGTTGTGATTGATCACGGCTTTGGCACCACGACCTGGTACGGACATCTTTCGGGATTCAACGTCACGGCAGGGCAAGAGATTCATCGCGGCGACGTGCTTGGATATGCGGGAACCAGCGGACGCGCCACCGGGCCGCACGTGCATTATGAAATCCGATTGAACGGCGCGCCGATCAATCCGTTCCGCTATCTGCGATTTAATTCCTTCGGCGATTAAATTCGGTTTTCGAATCAGCCAAACATTTATATGTAAGCGTTGAATATTAGTGCGCTGGCTTTGGTGCGGCTATCGGAGCTTTCGCAGGAGGCGGCGCGGCCAGTCCATCCAAGATTTCCGGCGAAAGCGATACCGCTAGTTGCAGACGATTTCCCGTGGTTGAAATATCCGCCTGTTTTACTAGCTTCGTGAGCGCGTCCGCACCTTGGGGAGTGAATTGTTTTCGCGCGTTTTTATCCGATAAGTACGCGCGCGCCATGGTGCGTAAAAAACCCAGAGCAAGATTGAGTTGAGTGGCTTGGAGCGTGGATTCGCATTCACCTTGCAGGGCGACGTTCAAATTCTGCTGGCTGGGCGATGCGGATAGCGTCAGCCATTTAACGCCCTGCATTGAACCGGTGATCGCGTCGATGCGGAATGATCCGATCACAGCGTCCTTGGGAACGGCGTCCATGCGGACGACGGCAAACAGCGGAGAGCCCGCGACGCGACTGATTCTTTCTTTCATCGCGGCGGTGGTCGAATCGGAATTATCAGTCTTAGCCAGAGCATTTCCTTGGGGATGGCTAACCAACTGGATTCGATCGGCCGCAATGAATCGTATGGTTACCTCACCGCCGGGCGTGCTCGCAGGCAGAACGTACATTGAATGGCCGTCGCGCTGTTCGGCTTTGCCGGTGCGTAGCGCATACGACGTAATTTTCTGCTGATCGAAACGGCCGTCCGCGAGAATCACAACAGTGGGCAGCGGCGTGGTCGGATAAATCGCAATGGCCACGCGGTCAAGATCGCGCGTGTAATCAAATCCGGTCGAGCGGACAAATTCCAAATAATCGGGATCTTCATTCGGCGTTGGAATCAGCGCGATCAGCCGATTCAGAAAAGCGGAACTGCGGAGCGATTCAACGTCCGTATATATAACGTACGGAGCTTGCGGCGGAAGCAGAGAAAGAATCGTTGGGGCGGTTCCCGGCATCGAATCTTTAGCAGGGCGTCCGGCACGAAAAAAGTAATAGCCTGCGGCGGCGAGTACTACAACCACTAAACACAAAACAACAATCACTGGTTTTTTCATAGTTTTACTTTTCCCATCTTCTCGCATTTCGCGCCGATTTCCACGTTGATTTCACGTGGCCGGTACATGGACTTGACGAGGGTGGTATGCTGTATGGGCACCCTGAAAAACACGAATAACCAGCTGGCATCATACGTGCTTAGTTTCTTTTTTACCCCCTTGCAATTTAGAGGCCGGGTTTGATATTCTTCTCAGGTTTGCGCCATGCTGGCGTAGCTCAGTTGGTAGAGCATCTGATTTGTAATCAGAGGGTCGGGGGTTCAAGTCCCTCCGCCAGCTGATTTTTTTATTTTGCTATCGTCAGGGGGAATTTTTCCCCGTGTGTGCGAGTCCAGTTTCTACGCGGAAAATGTGAACGGGCGGGTGTCTCTAGAATTGCATTTTTTCAAATAAGAAAGAATGCAAGGAATAGAGATAGCTGTCTTTTGTCATCGTAATTTTCCCCGAGCGGCGGACGGGTGGGTGAGTGGCTAAAACCAGCAGACTGTAAATCTGCCGCTCCTTGCGGGCTACGTAGGTTCGAATCCTACCCCGTCCACCAGTTTTCGCTAAGCTGTACTAGCGCTAAATTAGGCGACGCGAGATCCAAATGTTGTCATGGCGTGCGCGCAGCGCGCGCGTCAAATTGTAACGGGAGCGAATAACGGTACCGAGCCTGGGTAGCTCAGGTGGTAGAGCGCGTCCTTGGTAAGGACGAGGTCACCGGTTCAATCCCGGTCCCAGGCTCCACGAGTTTTGAGGGGGAATTTCCGTAAGTGAAATTGCATTTGAACCGCGGGCGGGGGTAACTCAACGGTAGAGTCTCGCTCTTCCAAGGCGATGGTTGCCGGTTCAAATCCGGTCCCCCGCTCCAAACATTAATGTAATAGCCCGGTCATAGCGGACCGCAAAGAAGGTTCGCGTAAGGGGAAAAAGGCATGGCGAAGGAAAAGTTTGAACGAAGTAAGCCGCACGTAAACATCGGAACGATTGGTCACATTGACCATGGAAAAACGACGTTGACGGCTGCAATCACGAAAGTATTGTCGAAGCATAATCCGAAGGTGCAGTTCCGCGCGTTTGATTCGATTGATAACGCGCCGGAAGAGCGCGAGCGCGGTATTACGATTGCGGTTGCGCACGTGGAATATGAAACGCAAAATCGCCACTATGCGCACATCGATTGCCCCGGCCACGCCGATTACGTGAAGAACATGATCACCGGCGCCGCGCAAATGGATGGCGCGATTCTGGTCGTCGCAGCCACAGACGGCCCGATGCCGCAAACGCGCGAACACATTTTGCTGGCGCGTCAAGTTGGCGTGCCTTTCATCACGGTTTTCTTGAACAAGTGCGACTCAGTTGAAGATCCGGAATTGTTGGAACTGGTTGAACTGGAAGTTCGCGAACTCTTGAAGAGCTACGGATTTCCGGGCGATGAAATTCCAGTGGTTCGCGGCTCAGCTTTGGGTGCACTGAATGGCGAAGCGAAGTGGGAAGCAACGATCGACCAGCTAATGGCGAAAGTGGATGAATATATTCCAACCCCGGTGCGCGACGTTGATAAACCATTTGCAATGCCGATTGAAGATATTTTCTCGATTTCCGGCCGCGGCACGGTAGTTACGGGCCGTGTCGAGCGCGGACGCTTGAAGGTCGGCGAAGAAATGGAAATCGTGGGATTCCGTCCGACGGTGAAACGCGTTGTGACTGGAATCGAAATGTTCCGCAAGCTGCTTGACGAAGGAATGGCAGGCGACAACGTTGGACTTCTGCTGCGCGGAACAGAAAAAGAAGAAGTCGAGCGCGGACAGGTTGTTGCCAAGCCGGGCTCGATCACTCCGCACACGAAGTTCAAAGCGGAAGCGTACATTTTGAAGAAGGAAGAAGGCGGCCGACATACGCCGTTCTTCACCGGATACCGTCCACAATTTTATTTCCGCACCACGGACGTGACGGGCGACATGAAACTTCCGGCAGGAGTAGAGATGGTGATGCCGGGCGATAACGTAAGCGTGGAAGTGAGTTTGATCACGCCTGTAGCTTTGGAGAAGGGGTTGCGCTTCGCCATTCGCGAAGGCGGCCACACCGTTGGAGCTGGCGCAGTTGCTGAGATCATCGAGTAACGTATGCATACAGGCGAACGCATTAGAATCCGATTGAAGGCTTACGATCACCGCATCCTGGATCAGTCCACGCGGGAGATTGTCGAAACGGCAAAGCGTACTGGCGCGGACGTCGCCGGACCGATTCCTCTGCCGACAACAATTAACCGTTGGACGGTGCTGCGATCGCCGCACGTCGACAAAAAATCGCGCGAACAGTTTGAAATGCGCACGCACAAGCGGCTCATCGATATCTTGGAGCCGACGCCGGACACCGTTGACGCGCTGATGAAGCTCGATCTTCCACCGGGCGTTGACGTCGAAATCAAAGCATTCGGCCGCGAACACGTAGCGAAATAGTTTTTGTAGTGAATTTTCCGCTTGATGTTTAAAGGCGGACAGGAATTGAGAGAGCGAATCGCATGGCTGTGAATGGCATTCTCGGAATCAAGCTGGGTATGACGCAATTCTTCGCGCCGGACGGCGAATCCGTTCCGTGCACGGTGATGCAGGCAGGTCCGTGCGTGATCGTTCAAAAGCGCGGCGCGGAACCAGACGGCTACGAAGCTGTGCAACTCGGCCTCGTGGAGTTCGTCAAGTCACAACGCGTGAACAAAGCAATGACTGGCCATTTCAAAAAAGCGAATGTGCCTCCCGTGCGTCTGTTGCGCGAGGTTCGCCTGAAAGCCTCGAACGAAGAAACAAAAGTTGGCGATCGCGTTCTGGTTGACGGCTTTGAGCCCGGCGAATATGTCGACGTAACCGGCGTAAGCAAAGGTCGTGGTTTCGCGGGCGGTGTAAAGCGCTGGCACTATCGCGGCGGTGACGCAACTCACGGTTCCATGTTCCATCGCGCGCCCGGCGGCATCGGCGCCAGCTCGTTTCCATCGCGCGTGTGGAAGGGACAGCATTTCCCCGGTCACATGGGCAACGCACAAGTAACCGCCAAGAATTTACGCGTCGTGAAAATTGACGCCGAAGAAAATTTGATGCTGGTTTGCGGAGCGGTTCCGGGACCGAAGGGCAGCTATCTTTTAATCCGCAAGTCCCGTAAAGCAAAGAAAGTCACCGCGCAGAAGTAGGCGCGAAATATTCGGAATCGGAAATAGAGGACTCAAGCGATGCCGGTAGTTGACGTCAAAAATCTAGCAGGCAAGACGGTAGGTCAAGTGGACCTGGCGGACGGCGTGTTTGCCGCCAGAGTGAATCCTCACCTCTTGCACGAAACCACGCGTTGGTATTTGTCGGGACTGCGCGCGGGCACGCACAAAACCAAGGGCCGCGCCGATGTTGCCGGTTCCGGACGAAAACTTTGGAAACAGAAGGGCACGGGACGCGCGCGTATCGGTTCCATCCGCTCCCCGCTCTGGCGCAAGGGTGGCACGGTTCACGGCCCGGTGCCGCACAAATATTCTTATCGCTTGCCGCGCAAAATGGTTTTGGGCGCGCTGCGTTCGGCGCTTTCCATGAAGCTTGCCGAAGAAAAATTGATTGTCATCGACGGCTGGGAACTGGAATCACACAAGACCAAGCCGTTCCGCGAAGCGCTCGGCAAATTGAATGGCGATGTCCGCACAATTTTGCTGGTTGATAATGACGGCAATCGGAATCTCGAACTTGCCAGCAGAAATTTGGAAGGCATCACGCTTTCACTTTCGCGCGATTTGCAAGTTTACGATTTGCTGAAGCATGACCGCTTGATGCTCTCGAAAGATGCGGCTCTGCGGTTAAGCGAACTCGGTGCGGCGGGTGGGTTTGCTGATGCTGGCGATGAAGCAAGCGCAGACGCCAAGCCGGACGTAACGCACATCAAGCCTGCGGCCACCGAAGTTGCGGGAACGAAAGCAGCGCCAAAGAAGCCGGCGCGCAAGGCTGCACACAAAGCGGCGAAAGCGCCAGCGCTGAAGAAGCACGTTGCAAAGAAAGCTGCGAAGCCAGCTAAGGAACATAAGGCTGCGGCAAAGAAACCGGCGAAGGCAGCAAAGTCGAAATCGACCAAGGGCAAAGGTTCTGCCGGAAAGAGCAAGGAGTAAGCGATGCACCTGGATCCGCACCGCATCATTCGCCGGCCTATCGTTACCGAAAAAGGTATGGCCGTTAAAGAAACCCAGCAGACTGTCGTGTTTGAAGTAGCGGCGTCGGCAAACAAAGTTCAGATCAAAGACGCCGTGCAGAAGATTTTCAAAGTAAAAGTCGCGGCCGTGCGCACTGCCAATTTTTTCGGCAAAATGCGCCGCCGGGGAATGATCACCGGCTACCGTCGCGATTGGAAGAAAGCCTACGTGAAATTGGCCGCGGGCGAAAAAATGATCGAATACGCGGAGAATCTGTAACATCCCCGGCAATCAGCGGGGGGAGACAGTAAGAAGATGCCACTAAAAAGTTTTAAACCATATACGGCTTCACGGCGCTTCGTGACACTGCTCGATAAGAGCGAGATCACCAAGCAAACGCCGGAGAAATCGCTCACCGAAACGCGCAAGCGTACCGGTGGACGCAACGCTCACGGCGAAATCACCGCATACCATCGCGGCGGTGGCCACAAGCGCCAATACCGCATCGTCGACTTCCGGCGCGATAAAACCGGAATCCCGGCGCGTGTTGCCGCCATCGAATATGATCCGAACCGTTCGGCGTTGCTGGCGCTTCTCCACTATGCCGACGGAGAAAAGCGCTATATCCTTCAGCCAGTTGGACTTAAGGTCGGCGCAACGGTGCTGACCGGCGAAGGGGCGGACATCCTGCCCGGCAATGCCCTGCCGATTAAGCTGATTCCTCCCGGCACGCCGCTCCATAACTTGGAGCTGTATCCCGGTCGCGGCGCTCAGCTGGTTCGTTCTGCGGGCAATTCCGCGCAACTGCTCAGCAAAGAAGGCGATATCGCGCTGATCAAGCTGCCTTCCGGTGAGGTCCGAAAGTTTCGCCTCGATTGTATGGCGACCATCGGGCAGGTCGGCAACCTCGATCACGAGAACGTTACCTACGGTAAGGCTGGCAAGACTCGCTGGCTGGGCAAGCGTCCTACCAACCGCGGTGTGGCAATGAATCCTGTGGATCACCCGCACGGTGGTGGTGAAGGCCGCGTAAAGGGTAATCATCCGCAAACGCCTTGGGGATTCCCAACGCTCGGCGCGAAGACGCGCAGCAGCAAACGTGCCAATCACTTGATCGTGGAACGCCGTAAGAAGTAGTCACTGATTTCACGGAGAAGAATTACCGATGGCGGCAAGAGCAGCACGAAGAACGGCACGGCGCTCACCACGACGCGCCACACGGCCCCGGCGCAAGTCGGCAACCGTGGTGCGTTCGGTGAAGTCGGTGAAATCCGCAGTACGCGCGCGAGCAATTGCGCGTTCCAGCGCGAAGCCGGGTCTTCGTGGTTTGGTCCGTCCTCTTTTGACGCGCCAACCTGCGGCGCCGCCGGAGCAAGTGCTCTATCGGATTTGTAAGTCAGGTTGGGCGGTGATCGTAGAGAAAACGCCCAACGCGCAAGGCACCCGATTTGTTTGCCCGTTCTGTACAGTGTCTCACCGGGTTCCGGGTCCGGTGCGTGGATTCAAGAAAATGCGGCGCGCTCCGTGGGTGAAGCTGCGCCGGGTAGAAGAGTAAGAGTCGGAGAATAAAGAAATAATCGGAGAGTCATGGCGCGCTCAGTAAAAAAGGGACCGTTCATCGACGACCACCTGCGAATTAAGGTGGAAGCGTTGAATGCCCGCAACGAAAAGAAAGTCGTCCGAACGTGGTCGAGGCGCTCAACGATCGTGCCCGATATGGTCGGCCACACCATCGCCGTGCATAACGGCCGAAAGTTTATTCCCGTGTACGTTACCGAGCAGATGGTCGGTCACAAGCTCGGCGAATTTGCGCCGACGCGTACATTTAAAGGTCACGCTGTGAAAGCAGCGCTCGAACGCGCCGCTGCGGCGTCCGCACCAGCCGGAGGAGCAGGAGCTCCCGCGGGCGGAACCGGTGGAGCAGCACCATCATCAGCGCCGGCGGCGCCAAAAGGTTAAGCGATGCCACCAGAAACCACAGCGGCACCGGCAATTACAGCTAGCGCGATGGCCAAGCACGTTCGTGTTTCGCCGCAAAAGGCGCGCCTCGTGCTCGACTTAATTCGCGGACAGCGCGCGGAAAAAGCGCTTGGCATTCTCCGCTTCACCATGAAGCGCATTGCCAAGCCCATTGAAAAAATTCTTCGCAGCGCCATCGCAAACGCGGAACGTAAAGCGGATGACGCTGGCGAGTCACTCGATGTAGATCATTTGTTTGTTTCCGAATGCTTCGCGAACGAAGGTTCGCGCTGGAAGCGCCTGCGTCCCGCGCCGATGGGCCGCGCGTTCCGCTACCAGAAGCGCACCGCGCACATCATGGTCGGCGTTGCCGAACATGCCGTAGGCGCGCAACAGCGCGCACAGGCTGCGGCGGCGGACGAAGAATCGAACAAGGGCGTTCGTGGCGCGGTTCGTAAAGCGCGTCAGGCAATTACCGGGCAACAAGGCAAGGGCCGGCGTCGTCCGGCGGCATCGAACCCGTCAAAACCGGGACCGAAAAAGAAATAAGTAGGAATTTCGCTGGGAGGCACTGGTGGGGCAGAAGACACATCCGTACGGTTTTCGCCTGGGTTACAACAAGATGTGGAAGTCGCGCTGGTATGCCGGCAAGGACTACGCCGACTTACTGCACGAAGACGTCATCTTGCGCGCTCAGTTGAAGGACAAACTTAAAGCGGCGGGTATCTCGTCGATTGATATCGAGCGCGCGGCCAATAAACTTGTCATCCGCATCTACACGGCCCGGCCCGGCATCATCATCGGCCGCAAAGGCTCGGAAATTGACAAGCTGAAAGCTGATATCCAGAAGAATACCAAGCGTGAAGTTCACGTAGACATTCAGGAAGTGCACCGTCCGGAATTGGACGCGCAACTGGTTGCGGAATCCATCGCGCTCCAACTTGAAAAGCGCGTTGCTTTCCGTCGCGCCATGCGCAAAGCGGTTGACTCAGCTCTGCGTTTTGGCTGCAAGGGAATTAAAGTTCGTGTTGGTGGACGCTTGAACGGCGCGGAAATCGCGCGAACGGAATGGTATCTGCAAGGCCGGTTGCCGTTGCAAACGCTGCGTGCGGATATTGACTACGGTTTCGCGCAGGCCAACACAACTTACGGCGTGATCGGCGTGAAGTGCTGGGTTTACGGCGGCGAGCGCATTCCGGAGAAGAATACGGTGAAGATGGTTGCCGCGCCGGCAGCACTGTAAACGAAGTTTTGGTCGTCAGCATCACTGTAAAGTTTGAACGGGAGCTACGATGTCATTGTTGATGCCGAAGAAAGTGAAGTTCCGCAAGCAGCAGCGCGGACGCCGCGCGGGTAAAGCGTGGCGCGGAGGAAGTCTGGCGTTTGGTGATTTCGGTTTGAAGGCGCTTGAACCGGCGTGGATTACCGACCGTCAAATCGAAGCGTCACGCGTGGCAATTTCGCGTTTTATGAAGCGCGGCGGAAAGCTTTGGATTCGTATTTTTCCGGATAAGCCTTTCACCAAGAAGCCGGCCGAAACCCGCATGGGCAAAGGCAAAGGAATTCCGGAATATTGGGTGGCAGTCGTGAAGCCCGGACGTGTGATGTTTGAAATGGCTGGAGTCGATCTCGCAATAGCCAAGGAAGCGATGGAGCTGGCTTCGCACAAGCTGCCCATCCGCACAAAATTTGTTTCGCGAGCAGAGGAGCTCTAATGGCGAAGCGCGTTGAAAATCTTCGCGATCTGGGTACGCCCGAACTCGAAGCGCAAATGAAAGAATTGGGCGAGCAGATTTTCCGCCTCCGTTTTCAGTTGACCACGGGACAGTCGGAAGCGCTCACCAAGCTTCGTTCATCGCGCAAGCAGATGGCGCGCATCAAAACCATGCTTCGCGAACGGGAATTGAGCAAAGGAAAGTCCAATGGAAAACACTAGCGCGCAGAACGCCTCCGCGGCGCCCGCGAAAACACCGTCCAGTCACGCGGTTCGCGGACGCAAGCAGGAAAAAACCGGACTGGTAACCAGCGCGAAGATGGCCAAGACCATCGTCGTGAAAGTTACCCGCATGGTTGGCCACAAGAAATATGGCCGCATCGTGCGCGTCACCAAAAAGTTTTATGCGCATGACGAAACTGGTCAGGCCGCGGTCGGCGATACAGTTCGCATCGTCGAAACGCGTCCGATGTCAAAACTGAAGCGTTGGCGCCTGGCGGAAGTTGTCGCCCATCGTGGTAGCGCAGTCTAAAAGGTTTGAGTAATTACGGGAGAAAACGGCAATGATTCGCATGCGATCGTGGCTTACGGTAGCCGATAATTCCGGCGCCAAACAGCTTACGATGATTTTGCCCCTTGGCGGTGATACCGGCCTTCGCGCCGGGTTGGGAGACGTCATTACCGCATCTGTAAAAGAAGCTGCGCCGGATAGCGCGGTGAAAGCGGGCACGGTGGTTCGCGCGGTTGTGGTTCGCACGCGCAAAGAACACCGCCGCCGCGATGGAACTTACATCCGCTTTGACGATAACGCAGCCGTTCTGATTAACGAAGCAAAAGAGCCGGTCGGGACCCGCGTATTCGGCCCCGTAGCACGCGAGTTGCGCGAAAAGAATTTCGCCAAAATTGTCTCGCTTGCCCCAGAGGTGTGGTAGGCCATGAGGAAACGTATAGTAGCTCCGCGGCTCACAAGCTCCATCCGGAAGAATGACGAAGTTCGCGTCATCGCCGGCCGTGATAAAGGTAAGTCCGGCCGCGTTCTTTCCGTGGACCTGGCGAAGCGCCGAGTCACCGTCGAGCACGCTGGAATGATCAAGCGTCACACGCGCCCCGATCCCGGCAAGAATGTGAAGGGTGGCATTCTCGAACGCGAAGGCGGCATCGCAATTTCAAATGTGATGTTGCTCTGCCCCAGCTGCAACAAGCATGCGCGCGTCGGCCGCAAAATTTTGTCTGACGGCACGAAAGTGCGTGTCTGCAAGCGCTGCGACACCACGCTTGAGAAGTAACCAAAGTTTCAGAAATAAATTTTTTAGAAATAATCGCATTACGTGAAGGACGAGACCGAAGTATGAAGAGCCGAATGCAGGAACGTTATCGCGGGGAAGTGATTCCAGCGCTCATGAAGCGCTTCAATTACACCAATCCCATGGCTGTGCCGAAAATTGCCAAGATCGTCGTCAATATCGGCATGGGCGAAGCCAGTCAGAACGTCAAGCTCCTCGACGTTGCCGTCATCGAGCTTGGCCAGATTGCCGGACAGAAGCCTGTCGTCACGCGCGCCAAGAAGTCCATCGCGAATTTCAAGATTCGCAAAGGAATGCCCATCGGATGCTGCGTCACTTTGCGCGGCGACCGCATGTACGAATTCCTCGACCGCCTGTGCAACATCGTGTTGCCTCGCGTTCGTGACTTCAAAGGTCTGCCGCCGAATGCGTTTGACGGCCGCGGCAATTACACCATCGGCTTGAAAGATCAACTCGTGTTCCCGGAAATTGACTACACCCGGGTCGACAAAATTAAAGGTATGAACATTACTTTCACAACCACCGCGCGCAGTGACGAAGAAGGACGCGAACTTCTCCGCGGGTTGGGTGTGCCGCTTAGAGCAGCTTAGGAGATCTATGGCCCGAACAAGTCAAATGGCGAAGTTGCGGAAGAAGTTGAAGTTCAAGAACCGCCAGCGCAACCGCTGCCGCATCTGCGGCCGGCCGCGCGGTTTTATCGGAAAATTTGAAATGTGCCGCATCTGCTTCCGTGGCCTGGCGCTCAAGGGCGAAATTCCAGGCGTGACGAAAGCAAGCTGGTAACGAGGGGAATTTTACTCAGATGATGACCGATCCGATTTCCGATCTCTTGACGCGCATTCGCAACGCCGCAAAAGCGCATCACGCGCGCGTGGACGTGCCGGCCTCGAAATTAAAGGTCGAAATTGCGCGTATATTAAAAGAAGAAGGCTACATCCAGACCTACAAGCTTGTGGAGGAATCGAAGTCGCACAAGATTCTGCGCGTCTTCTTGAAATATACGCCGGAGCGCCGCAGCGTCCTCACTTCGCTCAAGCGCGTTTCGCGTCCCGGCAAGCGCTTCTACGTCGGAGCCACAGAAATTCGCTCCGTCATCGGCGGACTCGGCACCGCAATTCTCAGCACGCCGCAAGGTGTGATGAGCGGACGCGCCGCGCGCAAAGCAGGAATCGGCGGCGAAGTTCTTTGCGAAGTTTCGTAAAAGTTTTTTGCTTCAAAAGTTTTTGCTGGAAGTATCTGTGCAACGCGAATTCAGAATTGGAGTAACGCACGCATGTCGCGCATAGGACGCAAGCCAATCGAAGTGCCTGCCGGTGTAAAAGTGCAGGTGTCTGGCGGATCAATTGATGTGCAGGGCCCCAAGGGCAAACTGAAGATTCCGCTTCCTCGCGGCATCAAGTTTGAACAGAAGGGCGCTGAACTCACCGCGCTTCGCGAAAATGACAGTCAAAAAGCGCTGCATGGACTCGCGCGCGCTCTCGTCGCCAACGCGGTAACCGGCGTCACCACCGGCTTCAAGAAGGATCTCGATATCGTCGGCGTTGGATATCGCGCCGAATTGAAAGGCAAGACGGTTGTCCTGAACCTGGGCTACTCGCATCAAATTGAATTCCCGGTTCCTGAGGGCATTCAAATTACGGTGGAAAAGCAGACGCACATGACCGTCAGCGGCGCGGACCGCGCCCTCGTCGGCCAGGTTTCCGCGAATCTGCGCAGTCTGCGTCCGCCCGATCCGTACAAGCAGAAGGGTGTCCGCATTACCGGCGAGCGCCTCAAGAAGAAAGTCGGCAAAGCCGGAGCAAAAGCCGCCGCATAATAATTTCGGCGGAAGGAGACAGAAGTGGCAAGTAAGCCTGTTACCAGAATTTCTCGTAGCGCGCATCGCGAACGCATTCATCGCCGCGTGCGCCAAAAAGTTTCTGGCTCGTCCGAACGGCCGCGGCTCACCGTGTATCGTTCGCTGAATCAGATCTATGCGCAGGTCATTGACGACCGCGCCGGAACCACGCTCGTTTCCGCCAGCTCCATTGACAAGGAAACGCGCAAAGAAGCCAAGAGTGGCGGCGGCAACATCGCCACGGCAAAAGTGATTGGACGCATCATCGCCGAGCGCTCCATCGCGGCGGGCATCACCAAAGTCGTTTTCGATCGCGG
>DATBYL010000015.1:0-5387 GCA_036513735.1 Candidatus Acidiferrales bacterium | reverse complement strand
ACAAAGTTTCCGGCGGACTTCACGGCGTCGGAGTTTCCGTTGTGAACGCGCTTTCCGATTGGCTGGAACTGGAAATTGCGCGCGATGGCGCGACGTGGGAGCAGAAATATGAGCGCGGTGTGCCCGTCACCAAGTTGAAGCAGACCGGAAAGACGCGCAAGACCGGAACGAAAGTTACTTTCCATCCCGATCCCACAATTTTCACGCAAACCGTTTACAGCTACGACATTTTAGCGGGGCGCCTTCGCGAGTTGGCCTTCTTGAATAAAGGCCTGAAAATCACGCTCAATGACGAGCGCAACGATAAAGAAACGGAATTCCGATTCACCGGCGGCATCGCGGAATTTGTGAAGCACTTGAACAAAGGCAAAACGGTGCTGCACGATTCGCCGATTTATATGGAAGGAAAAAAAGAACAGGTCGATATGGAAATTGCCGTCCAATATAACGACGGCTACGCCGAAAATATTTTCGCGTTCGCAAACACCATCAATACGGTGGATGGCGGCACCCACCTTTCCGGATTTCGTTCCGCGCTCACCCGCACGATTAATTACTACGCGAATCAAACTGGAATGTTGAAGGAGCAGAAAGACGAAGTCACCATCACTGGTGACGACGTGCGCGAAGGATTGGTCGCCGTAGTTTCCGTGAAGCTGCCGCAACCGCAATTTGAAGGGCAAACCAAAGGCAAACTGAATAGTGACATCAAAGGACAAGTCGAGCAGTTGGTGAACGAAAAGCTCGGCGAATATTTTGATAAGCACATGACCGTCGCGCGCCGCATCATCGGCAAATGTATTGACGCCGCGCGCGGCCGCGAAGCTGCCCGCAAAGCGCGCGAGTTGACGCGCCGAAAATCCGCGCTCGATTCCAGCGGACTACCCGGCAAACTGGCCGATTGTCAGGAACGCGATCCGGCGCGATGCGAACTTTTCATCGTCGAAGGTGAGTCGGCAGGCGGCTCGGCAAAGCAGGGGCGCGACCGCAAGAATCAGGCGATTCTGCCGCTGAAAGGTAAAATTCTAAACGTCGAAAAAGCGCGCTACGACAAAATGTTGGGCCACGAAGAAATTCGCACCATCATCACCGCGCTCGGCACCGGCATTGGCAAAGACGATTTTGATCCCGCCAAGTTGCGCTATCACAAAATTATTCTGATGACCGACGCCGATGTTGACGGCAGTCACATCCGCACGCTGTTGCTTACATTTTTCTTCCGCCATATGCGCGAACTGATCGAACGCGGCCACATTTATATCGCGCAGCCGCCGCTCTATCGTCTGCGCCGCGGAAAAATGGACAGGTACATCCGCGACGACCGCGATTTCATGGGCGAAATGATTCGCCGCGCCACGGAAGAGCGCCGAGTGAAGCCGAAAGAAGGCCCAGCGCTGGAAGGCGCCGCGCTCACCACATTCCTGATGAACATTCAGGAATACGAATTGGTGCTGAAGCGCCTATCGCGGCGCGTGCGCATCCTGGGCATTGCGGAATTGCTCGCGGAAACCGAGCTCGAAAAGAAAACAGATTTCGAGGACAAGAAAAAACTCGAAAAATTCGAGCGCGCGATTGAAAAAGCGAAGATCGATATTCAAACGAAGATTACGTACGACGAAGAGCACAGCCTTTACGAATTGAATTTGGCGGGCGGCACAAAAGAACGCCCGGTCGCCGCGAAAATTAATTGGGCGCTCGCATCTTTGCCGGAATATAAGCGCGTGCGTGCGCTGTATCGGCTGGTCGAGCCGGTGGATCATCCGCCATTCCAGGTTTCGCGTGAAGGCGAAGAAAAAATCACGAAAGAAAAAGCCTCTGACGTGCTCGCTTACGTTCTGGCCGACGCGCAAAAAGAATTCACCATTACGCGATTCAAAGGCTTGGGCGAAATGAATCCCGAGCAGCTTTGGGCCACCACCATGAACGGCGAACTCCGCACGCTTCTGCAAGTGAAAATGGAAGACGTCGTGGAAGCCGAAAATATTTTCACCACGCTGATGGGCGAAAGCGTGGCCGAACGACGCAAGTTTATTGAGGATAATGCGCTGGATGTGGTGAACCTGGATATTTAATTTCTCTTGGACAAACTCCGGACAAGGAGCCATCCACGATGAGGATCAAAGTAAACAACGTCGCTCACTTTGCGATTCACGCGGACGATCTGGAACGCGCGCAAAAGTTTTACGGCAAAGTTTTCGGATGGCAGTACGAAGGCTTCGGCGGCGGCCCGATGACGGACTTCTGCAAAATCACCACGATGGACGGCGAAGATATGAAGCCCATCGGCGCGATGCAAAGCCGAAAGTTCAATGCGGCGCCGGAAAAAGTGATTGGCTACGAATGCTCCGTGGCCGTGAATGATGTGGACATCACCGCACAAAAAGTGGAAGCGGCCGGCGGAAAAATTCTGATGCCCAAGACGGCGATTCCCGGCGTCGGATGGCTGATTAAATTTCAGGATACAGAAGGAAATTTGGCCTGCGCTATAAATTTTGACGCGAGCGCGAAGTAGGCGGCGTGATTTATCAAATTAGCTGGCAGACTTTGCCCGGCCTGCGCGGAATCAGTTGCAGCGAATTTCGCGCAACGCCAACAACGACGCCCGATTACGAAGGCGGCGTGGCAGTTGAACTCGCGGGCGAAACCGCCTGTGACACTTTGCTTGAAGATGTGAAATCGCATTTCGAGTGGCGGCGATTCACAAATGCCGCGGACGCGTTTGACGTCGTAAAGGCGTACATCATCGAGCATTCGTTGCATCCGTAGAAAGAATTCAGGAGAAGAAATGGCCGACGAAATACTTCAGGCGCAAATTGTACCGATCGATATTGAAGCGGAAATGAAGCGGTCGTACCTGGATTACGCGATGAGCGTGATCGTGGCGCGCGCGATTCCTGACGTGCGCGACGGATTGAAGCCCGTGCAGCGCCGCATTCTGGTTGCGATGAACGATCTCGGCCTGGCGTCCAATCGCGGCTTCCGCAAGTGCGCGAAGATTTGCGGAGATACTTCCGGAAATTATCATCCGCACGGTGAAGCGGTAATTTATCCCACCATGGTTCGGTTGGCGCAGAACTTCAACATGCGCTACATGCTCGTGGATGGTCAGGGAAATTTCGGCTCGGTTGACGGCGATCCTCCGGCCGCGATGCGGTACACCGAAGCGCGGCTTTCGCGCGTTGCGGAAGAACTTCTCGCCGATCTGGAAAAAGAAACTGTAGATTTCGTTCCTAATTTTGATCAAACACGCGAAGAGCCTTCCATTCTTCCCGCTAAAACTCCGAATCTTCTTGTAAATGGCGCGTCCGGTATCGCTGTCGGCATGGCGACGAATATCCCGCCGCACAACATGAGCGAAGTGATCGAAGCGACGGTAATGCTCATTGAAAAACCGGACGTCACGCTGAAGGAAATTATGAAGGTGATGCCCGGCCCGGATTTTCCCACCGGCGGCTATATCGCGGGCAAGGACGGCATTCTCGCCGCGTACAAAACCGGCCGCGGCACATTCACCATGCGCGCGAAAGCGGCGATTGAAACGGCGGCGAAGGATCGCGAAAGCATCGTCATCACCGAAATTCCTTTTCAGGTAAATAAAGCGCGGCTCATCGAGCGCATCGCCGAACTCGTTCAGACCAAAAAAATTGAAGGCATTTCCGATGTGCGCGACGAATCCGATCGCGACGGCATGCGCATCGTTGTGGAAATTAAGCGCGACGCGGAAAGCCAGCTCATCCTGAATCACCTTTTCAAATTGACGCAGATGCAGGAATCGTTCGGCGTAATCATGCTGAGCATCGTGAAGGGCCAGCCACGCGAATTGCCCATCATGGATATGTTGCGACTGTTCATCGAACACCGCATCGAAGTTGTGCGCCGGCGCACGCAATTTGAATTGCGTAAAGCCGAAGACCGCGAACACATTTTGCTCGGCTTCAAAAAAGCCATCGATCACCTCGACGAAATCATCAAGCTGATTCGCAAATCGAAATCGCCCGCCGAAGCAAAGGCGGGATTAATCGAGCGCTGGGAATTTTCCGACCGGCAAGCGCAGGCCATCCTCGACCTTCAATTGCATCGCCTTACGCAAATGGAGCGCGAGAAAATCCTCAATGAATTAAAGGAAATTCAAGCGCTGATCGCGGAGTTGCGTTCGATTCTGGCCAGCGAAAAGAAACTGAAAGCGGTAATCATCACCGAGCTTCGCGAAATGCAGAAACTTTTCGGCGACGCGCGCCGCACGCAGATCGTGGATAAAGTCGAGGAAATTAAACTCGAAGATTTAATCGCCGATACCGATATGGCCATCACCGTCAGCCACGCCGGATACATGAAGCGCACGTCGGTGGACGTCTATCGCCACCAGACGCGCGGCGGCAAAGGCCGCATCGGCGCAAAAACGCGCGACGAGGATTTCGTCGAGCATCTTTTCATCGCCTCGGCGCACAGCTATATTTTGCTCTTCACGTCAAAGGGCCGCGTGTACTGGCTGAAAGTTTACGAAGTTCCCGAAGCCGCCGCGGCCACTCGAGGACGCGCGATTTCTTCGCTCGTAAAATTCCAGGACGGCGAAAAACTTACGGCGCTTGTCTCGTCACAAAATCTGGAAGAAGAAGGCCGCCACGTTTTCATGGCCACGAAAAATGGCACCGTGAAGAAAACTCCGATCGTGGAATTCTCAAATCCGCGTCCCTCCGGAATTATCGCCATCAATTTGGAAAAAGATGACGAACTGATCGGCGTGAAGCTCACCGACGGCAAGCAAATGATTTTCCTCGCCAGCCACGTTGGCCAGGCAATTCTGTTCCGCGAAACCGAGGTTCGTCCCATGGGCCGCAACGCAGGCGGCGTGAACGGAATGGATCTCGCCAAGGGCGATTACGTCGTCAGCATGGACGCGGCGCAGCCTGACTTCGGCATCATCGAAAAGGAATTCAAAAAGGACACCCGCAATCTCGACGAGCTGGAAAGCGATCAGATTCGCGAGTCGCTCACCTCGCTGATGCTCACCGTCGCCGAAAAGGGTTACGGCAAGCGCACCCCGCTCGCCGAATACCGAGTCACTTCGCGCGGCGGCAAGGGCGTGATCAACCTGAAGTCCACGGATCGCAACGGCCCCGTCGTCGCCGCTCTGCAGGTTCGCGAAGATTCAGACGTGATGATCATCACCGGTCACGGCAAAGTCATCCGCGTCCACGCCGGCGAAATTCGCGAAGCGGGCCGCGGCACGCAGGGCGTCCGTTTGCTTCGCCTCGATGACGGTGACCGCGTCGCCGCCGCCGCTTCCATCCTCGAAGAAGAGGAAGAAGCCGCCGTAGCCGGAGCCTCCGACAAACCCGAACCCGAAAAGAAGTAGCGCTTCAGAATTTCCGGGTGCCGCACCCTTT
>DATBYL010000014.1:0-2541 GCA_036513735.1 Candidatus Acidiferrales bacterium | reverse complement strand
ATCTTCGTACACCGACCACGGAAGCATGCCGCGGGCGAAAGCCTGTCCGCGATTTCCTAACGCGAAGCAGTAGGCGACGACATCGAGTCCGCCAAGCGCGGAAAATAATGCGCGAGGATCGGCGTTGATGCGGGCGAGCGCGCGTCGATCTTTCAGAGGGACCATTAAATTAAAAATTCCAGTCGAGACGGATTCGATTGGGAGTTTGGGATTTAAGTGGCCTGGAGTGAGGCCGAGAGCACGCATGAGCGCGGGTTTGGAAAGGCGCGTGGATTTAAATTCAGCGGGAGTTTGCGACATGGTGACGCTCGTGGGGCGTCCATCGTGAAAAGTGATTTCGACGGGAAGAAGTCCCGCGCCGGTTTGCTGCCAAACGTGAACGGGACCTTCTTGCGCGGGAACGACGCCGAGTTGCGCGAGCAGGAACCACGTGCCGATGACAGGATGTCCCGCGAGACGCAATTCATTTTGCGTGGTGAAAATGCGAAGGCGCGCGAGAGCTTTCGCGTTGGTGGGCTGCTGCACGAAAACCGTTTCGCTGAGATTCATTTCGCGCGCGATATCGAGCATGCGGCGGGAGGACAAGCCGTCGCCATCGATGACGACGGCGAGAGAATTTCCGGCGAAAGGCGTGTTGGTGAAAACGTCGAGCTGGTAGAGGCGTCGCTTCACAATTTTCTCCGTTCGGAAATTTCCTTGATGCGAAAAATATTTCCGATTACGATTTCTGATTACCTTACGACAATTGCAAACTGCGTTGCTACAGAGATGTTCACCAGGCTGAAAAAGATGTCACAGGCCCTGCACAAGTTTCGATGCTTCATTAAGGATACGACGAGTTGTGCCCGGACGGGAAGTTTCCGCGTAGAGTCGGAGCATGGCTTCGGTGCCGGAGGCGCGAACGAGAAGCCAGCCGACTTCACCGAGATAAATTTTCACGCCGTCCATTGTTTCGCGGCGCGTGATATCCCAATCGAGCCAATGCGTGATTGATTTTTTATTTGGCGCGGCGCCGTTTGCCGGTTGCATGCGCGAAAAATATTCGATGGCCTTTTCTTTTTGGCCCGGCTTCAGTTCAAGATCGACGCGGCCGTACTGATATTCGCCGAATTCTTTTTGCAATTGGCGAACCAAATCGCCGAGGCCTCTGCCGTGCCAGGCCATCAATTCGACCAGCAATAGCGCGGTGACGGTGGCGTCGCGTTCCGGTAAGTAAAGTTTCGTGCCGATGCCGCCGGACTCTTCGCCGCCGAGTAGGATGTCGCGCTCGAGCATGATTTCGCAAATATATTTGAAGCCGATGGGAACCTCGTAAAGTTTGCGATCATATTTCGCGGCGATTTTGTCCAGCATTTTTGTGGACGAAAAAGTTTTGGCGACGTCACCGGAAAGATTTCTTGTGCCGGCAAGATGCCAGAGCAAAAGGCTGAAAATTTGATGTGGCGTGACGAAACGTCCGCTGCGATCGACCGCGCCAATGCGGTCGCCATCGCCATCGGCAGCGAGGCCTGCGTCATATCCGCCGTCGCGCACGGCTTGCTGCAGAGCGCCGAGTTGCGATTCGATCGGCTCAGGATTTGTGCCGCCGAAAAGCGGATCGCGAGTGCCGCGAATTTCGTCGCACGGAATATCGTGGCGCGCGAGCAATTCGCAGAGAAGTCCGCGAGCGGCGCCATGCATGGGGTCTACGAGCAGACGGAGCTTGTGACTTTTCACGCGATCCCAGTCGACAAGTTTTTCGATAGTATCGAGATAGGGAGTGCGGACGTCGAGCGGCTGAATTAATTCTGGGCGTGCGGGAAGCGCGGGAAATTTCTTGCTTTGAACGATGGCCAATTCTTTTTCAATTTGCGCGACGATGCTGGGGAGCGGCGAACTGCCGTAGCTGGCTTTGAATTTAATTCCATTCCATCGATAGGGATTGTGGCTGGCGGTGATCATCACGCCGCCTGCGGCTTTGCGTTGGCGGACTAACAAAGAAATTGCTGGCGAGGGACACGGTTCGTTGGCGAGCCAGACGGGGGTTCCGGTGCTGGAAATAATTTCGGCGGCAACTTTTGCGAATTCCGCGCCGCCGAAGCGATTGTCGTAGCCGATCAGGACGCCGCGTTGCGCGTTTTCGGCGCGGACGACATATCGCGCGATGGCGAGCGCAACTTTGCGGACGTTTGCGTAGGTGAAATCCTCGGCGATTACGCCGCGCCAGCCGTCGGTGCCAAATTTAATTTCGGTCATCGTGTCGCGAACAGTATAAGCAAATTGCGGGGCGGTGGAAGGAGCAAAGTGGATGGTGGGTTCGGAAAGTGGATTGATGAACTGAGAAAGTGCTTACGTCACAGGAGGGAATTGAGTTTGTGGGCCTCGAGATATTTTACAATTTTGCCGACGTCCTGGGCGCGATCGCGCGGGCAAATTAGCAGGGCGTCGGGAGTTTCGACGACGACGAGATTGTGAACGCCGATGGCGGCGACGAATTTTTTGGGGCTCCATAAAAAATTGTTGTTGGCGTCGAGTGCGAAATGCGCGCCCGAGCAAATGTTG
>DATBYL010000013.1:0-3066 GCA_036513735.1 Candidatus Acidiferrales bacterium | reverse complement strand
CCGACGAGTATGTTTTGCAATATCAATTGAATGAAGAACGCTTGGCGCTCGCGCGGCCCGGCGCGCTCGTGCTGCATCCCGGTCCGATGATTCGCGGATTGGAAATTGATTCCGCCGTCGCAGACGGCCCGCAATCCTGCGTGCTCGAGCAAGTAACAAATGGAGTTGCCGTTCGCATGGCGCTGCTCTATTTGCTGACTGGCGGCGAGCCTTCAGTCGAAGCCAAAAAAGATTCGCCGAGCGCGGGCGACTAACACAGATTTCGAGGAACTGAAATGCTCTGGATTAAAAATGGCCGCGTAATCGATCCGGCCACGAACATTGACGCCAAGCTCGACGTACTGATCGACGGCGAAAACATCGTCGCGTGCGGCGTGCCTGACGACATCGCGCAACTGGCCGGAAAAAATCGCGGCGCTGCAAACACAACAATCGACGCAACCGGCTTAATCGTCGCGCCCGGTTTCATTGACTTGCATTGCCATCTGCGCGAACCGGGTGGCGAGGCTTCCGAAACAATTGTCACCGGCACTCGCGCCGCTGCGCGCGGCGGATTCACGGCGATTTGTCCGATGCCAAATACAAAACCGGTGAATGACAATGCAAGCGTCACGCGTTCCATCGTCGAGCGCGCAACTTTCGCCGCAGGTGTTCGCGTGTGGCCCATCGGCGCATGTTCCGCCGGAAGCAAAGGCGAATCGCTCGCTGAAATTGCTGCAATGAAACAGGCGGGCATTGTTGCCGTGAGTGATGACGGCAAACCCGTTGCAACCGCAAAACTGATGCGGCAAGTGATGGATTATTGCGGCTCGCTCGGCCTGCCCGTGATTGACCACTGCGAAGATGTTTCGCTCGCCGCGGGCGCAGTGATGCGCGAAGGCGAAACTTCCGTGCGGCTCGGCCATCGCGGAATGCCCGCCGCTGCTGAATCGATTTGCGTCGGACGCGATACGCAAGTTGCCGCGCTGACCGGCGGACGTCTGCACATCGCGCATCTTTCGGCGAAAGCTTCACTTGAATTGGTTCGCGACGCAAAAAAGCGCGGACTCGCCGTGACCTGCGAAGTTACTCCACACCATTTCACGTTGATTGACGAAGACGTCGAGTACGACACAAATTTCAAAATGAATCCGCCGCTCGCGTCACGCGAAGATCGAGATGCACTTCTCGCTGGCCTCGCCGACGGAACCGTCGATGCAATCGCCACCGATCACGCGCCGCACGAACCATCCAGCAAAGCGGTGGAATTTGATAAAGCGCCATTCGGCATCACTGGATTTGAAACCGCGCTCGCGCTCGCACTCGAGCAACTCGTTCACACCGGACGAATTAAGCTGATGCGCCTCGTAGAACTTTTCACCACTGGTCCTGCGCGCGTTTTGGGAATCGAACGCCGCATCGCGGCCGGACAACCCGCCGACCTGACACTTTTTTCTACCGATCACGCTTGGACTTTCCGCGCCGCCGAATCCGCAAGCAAATCACGCAACACTCCCTTCGACGGACGTGAATTCAAAGGCGCGCCAATAGCGACAATCGTGGCTGGAAAAGTTATTTACCGCAGGTAGGGCGCAGAGGAGAAATGAATTGCTGGTTCTAACCGAGGCTGAGGTCGAGCAGTGGTTCGCGTCGATCCCGAAGACTGAAGAATCTATCCACTGTGAGGACTCTGAACTTTTCTACACTTATCCTGAATCAAATTGTATCGATATCGAATACCCGTCAAAGCTGGGAAGACTTCCGTTTCTTGCCCGTTGCGTAGCAACAATTGGATACGAAGCGATTCATTTCAGTGGGGCGATGTTGTGGATTACCCAATGGGGAGTGTGGAACGATCTCGACGAAGGCACCGGCTATCGGATCATAGAGGCATTTCGAACTGCTGCTGGCCAACCAAAATCGTTCGAGGCTGCCGCTGCACACCAATTTCGCGCCGACGAACTGGATCAAGCGATCGGGTCACTAATGCAACCAATGATTTTTGGCTGGGACGCGAACTACTATCCGAGATGGTCATACGGCGGGCAGAGCGAGTTCTTTGTTCACGTAAGCCACGATTCATTTGTGAGCGTCGTGACACGTACAAAGGAGTTCTACGACCGGGCCTTCAGGCAACTGAAGGCGTGCGATCTAAATCCTAAGGCCGGTCACGACATGCAGATTCGGCGATTCTGCAGGAAGCCCTAGTTTCTTGTTTGGGCGTTGGAACATAGATTCGTCGGTAGAAAAGTCATTTACCGCAGGTAGGTACTGCTTCGCACCGTAACTCTTCCTAGTTCTAACATCCTGTCCATCCGTACAGATTGCACCGCAAAACGGCCACCGCCTAAAAGTACTATTGCGCGCGACCGATGAATATAGGAATACTATATTCATGATGACGCAACGCGTACGATCGAAAATAGCCCGGGGAAGCGCAGAACTCGCGATTCTCTCCTTGCTCGACAAACAGCAGCTCTACGGCTTTGAAATTGCCAAACGCATCGAAGAGGATTCCGGAGGCGCCCTGCGATTCACTCTCGCTTCGCTCTATCCCATGCTCTACGATTTTGAAAAACGTGGATGGATAAAAGGTCGGTGGGAATCCAATCGCGCCGGGCGTGATCGCCGCTACTATTGCCTGACTTCGGCCGGACGAAAACAAATTGCTCCGCTGCGGCGGGAATGGAAAACGTTTTTCCGTGGACTGGATCTCCTTGCGGGGGTGACTCGTGCGTGATTGGAATGTACTTGTTCGCGAAAGGTTCAGCGGCCGAGGCCTTACCGAATTACAAAGGACTGAAATTGTCTCGGAACTGGCGGCTCATCTGCAGGATCTGTACGAGCACGAGCGCAGCCTGGGAATAACTGAGGCCGAGGCAATTTCCCGCGGGCTCAACGAAGTGAATAACTGGCGTCAACTCTCACGAAATATAAGCCGCACAAGAAAGGCGGAAAGACTAATGAATAATCGGACAAAAAGTTTATGGCTGCCGGGCTTAACAACTTTGACCGCAGCAATGGGAGGGCTGGCGATCATAACTCGTTTTAATCTTGAGCCGAGAATTTATTGGCATGGATCATTGG
>DATBYL010000012.1:0-4540 GCA_036513735.1 Candidatus Acidiferrales bacterium | reverse complement strand
ATTCAAACCTGGATTGGCGGTCAGGCCATCTACGCGATGCTGGTAATCGTGTGGCCCGCAGCGCGTTATTCATCATCCGGACTCTGGATTTGCTTCTTCGCGTTCTGGGCGCTGAATATGTTCGTCATTCTGCGCGGCATCGAAACCATAAAATATCTGGAAGGAATCGCGGCGCCATTTATGTTAGCCGTTGGATTGCTGCTGCTCTGGTGGATCACAAAACTTGCCGGAGGGCTTGGTCCGGTGTTGAGTGCGCCAAGTAAGTTTCAATCCGACGCCGAATTTTTTCGCTTCTTCATTCCGTCTCTCACGGGAATGGTCGGCTTCTGGGCGACCGTCGCTTTGAATATTCCGGACTTCACGCGCTACGCCCGTTCGCAGCGCGCACAAATGCTGGGACAGGCGCTTGGACTTACCGCCGCGATGACGCTCTACTCTTTCATCGGCGTCGCCGTCACGTCCGCATCCGTCGTAATTTTCGGCGAAGCGATTTGGGATCCCGTGATTCTTCTGGGCCGATTCAATCGACCCGTCGTCGCGTCCGTGGCGCTCGTCGCTCTTCTCATCGCCACATTGAATACAAACGTCGCGGCAAATGTTGTTTCGCCATCAAATGATTTTTCAAATTTGAATCCGCGCCTGATTTCATTTCGCACCGGCGGCATCATCACTGGAATTGTTGGCGTGCTTTTAATGCCCTGGAAATTACTTGGAAGTTTCAGCGCGTATATTTTCGGTTGGTTGATTGGTTATTCCGGCCTGCTCGGCCCTATCGCAGGAATTATGATCGCGGATTATTTTGTTTTGCGCCGGTGTCAGCTCGATGTTGGCGCGCTCTATCGCGCTGAAGGTGCTTACTCGTATTCGCGTGGAATTAACTGGCGCGCAGTTTTCGCTCTGGCTGCCGGAATTATTGTCGCGCTCACCGGACTTGTGATCCATCCGCTTCGCCCACTCTACGATTATGCGTGGTTCGTCGGATTCTTCGTTGCCGGCGGCGTCTACTTGGCCCTCATGCGTCAAAAAGGCTGACGTGTCCTAGTATTCGAGACCGTTGTCGTACTGGTACTCATAAAATAAATATCTCTTGAATCAATAAAAAGACTTGACATCGATTCTTCGTATGTATATTAGTAATCTACCTCCTGAAGATATTTCTCAGGAATGATTTCGATGCCTGGCCTTGGCGTCCCTATCCGCTAAAACCCTTCTGCTTCCGCGGCTGGTGCCCAACCCTCCGCGGAGGCGTCTATTGCGTCCGGCCAGCTCTAGGCCTTCTGCGCTAACCTAAAAATTTGATCGTCGAGAGGGCACAAAAAATGAAATCCCTTCAGGGAGAGGTGTGTCTATCCCCGGTAAGACCTGGTCTATCGGCTCGTGATGGCGTCCGGCCGCTTTTTGACTCACAATTTGAGCGTCAGGTTTCGATTTCCACCTACGCACACATTGTGTGGAACCGCCGTTGGGCTGCAATTCCCGTGGCCATCGGCGTTTTCCTCGTTATCTTGTTTGCCACCGTCAAACAAAAACCCGTATACCTCTCGACTGGTTCTCTCGAAATTGACATGCCGAAGGACGCGGTCACGGGTGTCACGGGACTTTTTCAAAATCAAGTAGCCTCGGATAATTTTCTTCAAACGCAGGCTGAAATTCTGCGCAGCCGCGCGTTTGTCGGACAGTTGACGCAAAAGTTGGCGCCGCTCAATATCGCAGACGCGCCGCACGGCGATTCAGGTCCAGCGTCCATTGAGACAACCATCCACGGCCTTTCCGTCGATATTTTAAAAGGCAGCCGCTTGATACAAGTGAGCGACGAATCCACGTCGCCGGAAACTTCCGCTCGGGTCGTGAACACATTGATGGCGCTTTACATTGAAAAGGCGGGACGACAACGCACTGAATCGGCGCAGAACGCCTCGAGCTGGCTGCTGAATCAACTGAATGAAACGCGAACGAAACTTGAGCAGGCCACACGATCGCTTCAACAATATGAACTGGCGCACGAACTTCTTTTTGTGGAATCGAAAGACGGCGTTCAGCAGAGCCTTGAAAGTGAGCGGTTGGAACAGCTCCAAGCGAATTTGAATCACGCGCAGGAAGTTCGCATGGAGAAAGACTCGTTGAATAAGCGCGCTCAGTCCGGCGACACATCAATTCTCCACGATCCATTTCTCGACGACTTGCAAACCAAAGAAACCGCGCTTGAGCAGAAACTTTCGCAGCTCGGGATGAAATTTGGACCCAACTTTCCGGAGGTCAAACAAGCCGCCGCGCAATTGCAGGATCTTCGCGAAAACGAGGCCATCGAGCGCGCAAAGGTCGTTCAATCGTACGCAATCGAGTACGAAGCCGCCGTGCGCCAGGAAAATCTCGTGCGCGCTTCTGTCGACCGGCAGCAAAAACTTGTCGGCGGAGCTACGCAACAACTTCTGCAGGACGGCATTCTGAAGCGCGACGTCGAGTTGGATAAACAACTCTACGAAGGCCTTCTGCGCCAGATGAATGAAGCTGGAATTTCGTCGAAGCTCGACGAGCCCAGCGTCCGCGTTGTGGAATCCGCGCAGATTCCCGAGTCCAGCATTCGTCCGCGCGTTGCTTATAATTTGGTTCTTGGAGCGCTGGCAGGGCTCAGTCTGGGCATCGGCTTCGCATTTTTTCAGGAACACATTCAGGATACGTTCCAAACAGAAGACGATGTCGAAATGCATTTGCATCTTCCGCTATTGGCCGTCGTCCCCGCGGCGCCAATTCGCAATCTGACCGACGCGGCATGGAGTTTCAATGGCAGAAATGCCGCGCGGCTGGCGGATTCCGGCGATCATTCCACCAACATCGATCCCGAAAATTGGTTCCGGCTGGATCGTGACGGCAACAATCATTTTGAGCTTTCAGAATCCATTCGCAATCTGCGGACTTCTCTTCTGTTTGCGCAGAACGGAGTGTTCCCGCACACCATTCTCGTCAGCAGCGCCGTTCCGTCCGAAGGAAAAACCACAATTTCCGCGAATCTTTCTGTGGCTCTCGCGCAGCTCGGCAAGCGCGTGCTTTCCATTGATGGAGATCTGCGACGTCCCAGCGTGCACAGAATTTTTTCGCTCTCGAATCACACCGGCCTTTCTGAATATCTTCAGGGGCACGGAGACTGGCACAGCGTCGTCCGGCCTTCCGGCGTTCAGGGCTTGCATGTGATCGTCAGCGGAAGCCGTCCGCCAAATCCCGCGGAGCTACTTTCGTCTCAGCGCATGCAGGAACTTCTTCGCTACGCCATCACTCAATACGATGTGGTCGTCGTCGATTCGCCCACACTTCTGCACATGGCCGATAGCCGTCTGCTGGCTTCGTATGTTGAAGCCGTGGTGCTGGTCGTGAAAAGCGGGGACACTCCAAAAAAACTTGTGAAGGAAGCCTTCGCAAATTTGCGAAGTGTTTCCGCTAGAGTAGTCGGAGTTGTCTTAAATTGCGTGGATCTGCGCAATCAGGAATATTCGTCGTCGTATTCAAATTATTCAGACGCGGCCACCAACGAGCAGCGCCGTGGAAATTCGGTGTAGGAATTCTTCATTCGAAGACTACCCGATTGAATCGAGGCTGCGTTTCTGAATGCGTGCGCAACGCTTCTGCGTGGATCTGGCGATTCGGCTATAATTTTGATTGAGCGCTGGCCTGGCAAGAAAAAACTAGCGCCAGTCAAAGGAGCGAGCTATGCGCGCTTTCGCCGTCCGGAGCTTCGGTGAAGCTCCCGCAATTCACGACCTTCCCATTCCCTCCGCAGGCGGCGCGTACCTTATCCGCGTGAAATATGCAGGCGTCAATCCAATTGACTACAAATTGCTCGCGCGCCTGACCGCTTCCTCGCCGTATCCATTTGTTATGGGCGCGGATTTCGCGGGCCTCATCGAAAAAGTTCCGGCCGGTGAAAGCGATTTTCACGTCGGCGACCGTATCTTCGGAATGGCCCGCACGCATGGCGCTTACGCCGAATACACGGCCGTCGCGCCGCGCCAGAAAACTGAACCACTCGCGCGGATTCCTGAAGGCGTCACCGACGAGCAGGCAGCCGCGTTGCCGATCGCCGCAATCACCGCGCTCGAATCGCTCGAACTTCTCGGCGTCAACGCTGGTCAGCGCGTTGTTGTGACGGGCGCGGCCGGCGCGGTCGGCGGATACGCCGTGCAGATGGCGCGTTCGCGCGGCGCGCATGTGATCGGCACAGTTCGCGGTGACGTTGACGAAGCTCGCCGCCTCGGCGCCGAAGAGGTCTACGACACAAAAGTTGGCGACGCGATCGCCGCCATACATGCGGCTCATCCGCAAGGAATTGATGCGGTCCTGGATCTCGTCAGCAACGCGGACGCGATCAAACGCGACGCGGAAATTTTGAAGCCCGGCGGCAAACTCGTTTCGACGATCGGCGCGGCAAACGAAGCATGGTTCGCCGAGCGGCACATCACTGCGCAGAATATTTTGGGGAACGCGAATCCCTTTTCATCGCCGCAAGGGCTGAACGAAGTTGCGCGCATGCTCGCTACCGGCACTATTA
>DATBYL010000011.1:0-3700 GCA_036513735.1 Candidatus Acidiferrales bacterium | reverse complement strand
AATACAATTTTTCTGAAGCCGCTGCCATTCCCCGAATCGGACCGAATGTTCTTGGTGGCGCGCACGAATAACCAAATTGGCGGCACTAATATTTCGATGCCAATATTTCTGGCGTGGAAAGAAAAGCAGGGGCTGTTCGATGCGCTGGGAATTGCACGGCCGGGCGGCACGACTATTCTTACGGGACACGGCGACGCCGAACAAATTCCTGCTTATGTTTTATCTTCGGAGGTATTCTCCGTGCTGGGAGTCAGTCCCGCGCTTGGACGAGGTTTTCAGCCGGACGAAGCGAAAGTGGGTGGGCCGCGCGCCGTTTTTATCAGCGATGCGCTGTGGCGCCGAAAATTTTCAGCGGATCCAAATATTATTGGACAAACAATTACGCTGAGCGGAACGCCGCGGATTGTGGAAGGAGTGATGGCGCCCGGATTTGAAATTCCGATTCCGGTTGGACGAGACGCGCAGATATGGTTCCTGGCACAAGTTCCCAGCACCAGCCAAGATCCAAGCAATTTCACATTCTGCATTGGGCGCTTGAGCCATGGTGTGACAACGGCGCAAGCAGACGCGGTCCTTACGATCCCGATTGCTGGACTTCATGACTTATTTCCAAAAATGATTGCGGCCGATGAGCGAGTACATCTAACAACGCTGCGAACATTTATGACGAAGCGTGCGGGGACAGCTCCATTACTATTGCTTGGCGCTGCGGGATTTGTTTTGTTGATTGCATGCGCGAATGTCGCGAATTTGTTTCTTTCGCGGGCGACATCGCGACAACGCGAAATTGCAGTACGCGCGGCGATGGGAGCAACACGATCACAAATTGTTTGGCAGCTACTTACGGAAAGCTTGCTGCTTGGAGTGGCCGGCGGATTGGCCGGCCTATTTGTGTGCTACATGAGTTTTGATTTCGTTCTCTCGCTGGTGCCTGCAGATTTGGCGCACTTCGGCGCAATTGAATTGGACGGCAGAGTTTTAGTTTTTTCGTTGATCCTGGGAATCTTGACCGGCGTGCTTTCCGGTTTGGCTCCGGCACTGCAAGCTTCAGCCTTGGACTTGCAAAGCGCGCTGAAAGAAGGGAAATCGGGCAGCGGATTCGGAAGAAACCGTGGACGGTTGAGCGCCGCGCTAGTGGTGAGTGAAGTTGGATTGTCGTTGGTATTGCTGGTTGGCGCGGCGCTGATGTTTCAAACTCTGGCTGGACTGCTAGGCATCAAACGCGGATTTGATTCCCACAACTTGCTTACATTTGCAATTGAGTTGCCTCGCACCGCAGCGTTCAACACGAAAGAGAAGGCGATCGCGTTCTACGACAATTTCGTCGCCAAACTTTCCGCGTTGCCTGGCGTACAACAGGTTTCGTACACCAGTATCCTGCCGCTTGATCAAGAAGCTCCGGATACGCTTCTGAGCGTGGAGGGTAACAGCAAATTTGACGGGAAAACTTTCGACGCGGGATTCCGGTTTATCAGTCCTGAATATTTCCGCGCGTTCCATATTCCTTTGATCCGCGGACGGGAAATTACGGCGGCCGATAGCGGCGATTCCGAGCCAGTGGTGCTAATCAGTCAGACGATGGCGCAGCGGATTTGGGGCGATGAGGATCCAATCGGCCAGCACATTTGGTTCGGCAAACCGATGGGCCCGGCTAATATGGAGCCGGCACCGCGAAGAGTGATAGGAATCGTGAGCGACGTGATCGAAACTTCGCTTGAACAGACAGAAACAAATTCCACGATGTACATTCCGTACGCACAAACGCACGGACCTGCCGATGAGGTGACGTTTATGATCCGCACAGCACAGAATCCTTCCGGATTGACGCCGACGGTGCGCGGGATTCTTCGCAGTCTGGCGCCGGACGCGCCGCTTCGCGCACCGAAGACGATGGATGAACTGGTCGCGGATTCTTTGGATGGACATCGGTTCCCGACGATTCTGATTTCGCTCTTCGGCGGAATTGCGTTGCTAATTGCGGCGGTCGGAGTGTACGGCGTGATTTCGTATTCGGTGGCGCAGCGGACACACGAAATTGGAATTCGGGTGGCGCTGGGTGCGTCGCGAGGAAGAATTTTGCGAATGGTGCTGACGCGCGGACTGCGGCTCGCCGCGATTGGCGCGATTGTTGGACTGATTGCCTCGCACTGGCTGACTGCGTTACTACGCGATCAGCTTTACGGTATTGCGCCCTCGGATCCGGCAACGCTCGCGGGTGCAACTCTTGTGCTGCTAGCCGTGGCGTTCGTAGCGTGTTGGATTCCCGCGCGGCGCGCAATGCGTGTCGATCCGCTGGTGGCATTGCGATACGAATGAACGACGCTTGAAATCTACCCGCCGTTAGATTTTCTATCGAAAGACAAATTGTCCGCCGCACGATGTTATCCATTCCGCGCTACATTTCGCATCCGCTTGCGTGGCACGCTAGAATGTTAATTTGTAGTTTGCCATGGCGAAGAAAGACTCAACTGAATTAGTGGAAGCAGCGGCGCTGGAAGCGGCGGAAACCTCTCCGCCGATTGGCGGAATGCCCGCGCGCGCGGGCCGCTTGCCGGTAACACTCCGCGCGCTTCGTCACCGCAATTTCCAATTATTTTTCGGCGGCCAATTAATTTCATTGGTCGGCACCTGGATGCAGAGCGTTGCGCAGGGATGGCTGGTCTATCGCTTGACCGGATCTTCTTTGCTGCTCGGCGTGGTGGCGTTCGCTTCGCAAATTCCAATTTTCCTGCTGTCGCCTGTGGGCGGAACGGTGGCGGACCGTTACAACCGTCATCGCGTGGTGATTGCCACGCAAACGACTTCGATGGTGCTGGCGGCGATTCTCGCAACGCTTACGCTGGGTCACTGGATTACGGTGTGGGAACTGATCGTGCTGGCGTCGTCGCTGGGTGTTGTGAACGCATTTGATATTCCGGCGCGGCAATCATTTCTTGTGGAAATGGTGGGCCGCGAAGATTTGATGAACGCCATCGCGCTGAATTCCTCAATGTTCAACGGAGCGCGCGTGGTGGGTCCGGCCATCGCGGGAATTCTGGTGGCGAGCATCGGCGAAGGCTGGTGTTTTTTCGCGAACGCCGTTAGTTTCATCGCGGTAATCGCCGGGCTTTTGCTGATGAAGATCGCTCCGCGAAAAAAAGAACCTCATGCGGGCATGGCCGCGCACATCGTAGAAGGATTTCAATTCGCGCAACGCACTACGCCAGTGCGCAATTTGCTGTACCTGGTCGGCCTCATCAGTTTGGCCGGCGTGCCCTACACCGTGCTGATGCCGATTTTCGCGGACCGCATTCTTCACGGCGGCGCGTGGGTGTATGGAATATTGATGGGCGCCGCCGGCGTGGGCGCTGTGCTCGGCGCACTTACGCTGGCTTCCCGCACCGGTGTGCGTGGACTTGGACGCATCGCCGCATTCACCGCCGCGGGATTTGGCGCGTCACTTGTGATTTTTGCGTTCTCGCGAAATTTTATTTTTTCTCTGATTATTCTCGTGCCCACCGGTTTCACGTTGATGACGCAAATGGCCTGCGCGAACACTTTGATTCAGGCCATGGTGCCCGACCGCTTGCGCGGACGCATGATGGCGCTTTATTCGATGATGTTTATGGGTATGTCGCCGCTGGGCGGGCTTTTTAGCGGACTCCTTGCCGATTGGATTGGAGCGCCGTGGACGGTGGCAATCGGTGGAATCGCTTGCGTG
>DATBYL010000010.1:0-6288 GCA_036513735.1 Candidatus Acidiferrales bacterium | reverse complement strand
CATTAACCAGGTCACCGCGAGTGATCTCGCGTCGCTGCTTGCGAAGCTGGCGCAGTATCCGGTCGGGACGGAATTTACTTTGAATATTTCGGGCGCGCCGGAACGCACGGCTTCGGCGCTCGACGCACTATACGACGTTGCCGCGAAGCACGGACTTCAGATTACTATTCCGCGGACGGAAAACTAGAGCGGCCGCGCGCTTCCCGTTACTTGTCTCCTTGCCGCAAGCTACAAAGTTCTTTCAACTTGCGTGATGCATTCGTCCAAAACATTCGCGGCGAATTCAGCTTGCTGCTGATCGATTAGCAGCGGAGGCGCGATGCGAATCGTATTTTCTCCCGCTCCTAACAGCAGGACGCCCTTTTCAAACGCGAGATCGACTACGCGTTCGCGCAGATCATGGGCGCGCTCGCGAGTTTTTTTATTTAGCACCAGTTCGACGCCGATCATCAAGCCGCGTCCGCGAACGTCACCGACAATTTTATGTTTCTCGGGCCAATCCGCCATGCGCTTCAATAAAAATTCGCCCATACGCGCGGCATTCTGAATGTATCCGCCTTCAATTAATTTTATCGTAGCGATCGCCGCCGCGATGCACACCGGATTCCCGCCGAATGTGGACGCATGCGCGCCCGGTTTCCAATCCATCACGCTGGCTTTCGCGATCATCGCGGAAAGCGGCATGCCGCTGGCGATTCCTTTTGCCACGCAAATAATGTCCGGCTCGATGCCGGACTGATCGCAGCCCCACCATTTTCCGGTGCGTCCCATGCCGGATTGCACTTCGTCGGCAATCAGCAGAATTCCATTACGGTTGCAGATTTGTTGCAGTGCTTGCAGAAATTCCGGCGGCCCGGGAAGGTATCCGCCCTCACCCTGAAACGGCTCTACGACAATCGCCGCCACGTCAGCCGGATCGACGACCCATCGAAACAAGCGGCGCTCGATAAAGTGGATGCAATCCTCGGTAGTGACTCCGCGATACGCGATTGGATAGGGCGCATGAAACACGCCCGAAAGTAGCGAACCGAATCCCTTGCGCTGCACGGCTTTGGACGCCGTGAGCGAAAGCGCGCCGAACGTGCGTCCGTGGAAGCTGCCGTAGAACGCGATAAATTTTTCGCGATGCGTGTGATAACGCGCGAGTTTCATGGCCGCTTCCATCGCTTCAGCGCCGGAATTCCCGAAGAAAACTTTTTTTGGCTCCGCGCCCGGAGCGATTGCCACAAGTTTCTCCGCAAGTTCCACCATGTTGGGAACATAAAAATCCGTGCCGGAAATGTGAATCAACTCCGCGGCCTGCTTCTGAATCGCGGCGACAACATCCGGATGGCAATGTCCCGTAGCGCAAACGGCAATACCCGCGGCGAAATCCAGGAACACGTTGCCGTCAACGTCCGTAATTGTTGCGCCACGCCCTGACTTGGCGACGAGCGGATATCCGCGCGTGTAAGACGGGGAAATATATAGGTCGTCCAACTGAAGAATCTTTTTCGCCTGCGGGCCGGGAAGCGAAGTGATCAGTTTCGGAAGCTTGGGAACTACCCCGCTTGATGACGCCGGCTTGCCATTCGTGCTGGATTTCGCTGCTGCGGATTTCTTTTTCGTGAGTGTCGGCATTTTATCCTCCGAGAAAAATCGTAAGCGCGAAACCAGCGGCGCGGCTGAAGATTATTTAATTGAAAAAGAGTTTTTTCACGGACAGCGAGGGTGATTCGTTACGCAGCGCCGTACAAATTGGGACGGTCCTGCGATGGCTTGTGGTGCGCGGGAACCGCGTTTTGAGTTTGGGGTTTCATCGTGGTCAACACTCTGGAACGAGTCTATTTACCATGGCTCATAGCAATGATGCGTCCGTCGGCTTTAGAAATTTGTACGTAGGCGACTCCGCCGTCGCATGAATCCGACTTTCGCCCCGCGCTGTCTGGGCAGTTTAGCGTGCCAGATACCATCCAAGTATCGCGTTTCAGTTTGGCAGTGATCGGCAGTTCGGACTCGATTTGCGCCTTGCCGTAAACAGGAACTAACACTGCTTCACCGATCTTGACCGCCGTCCTCGAATCCGGAACGAAACCTTCTATTGGATTCTCGCCCGGAACAGGATTCGTCAATCCAACTGTGACACTGATAATATGCGCATCGAGCTTGGAAACTTGAACTTCGAGCCACTCTTTATATACTTCGATCGTAATGCCATTCCCGGGACCCGGAGGTAGGTTAAGCGGTTCCTCAACGTGCCAAATCCCATCCTTCAAATGAGATGAGAATGGCTTCGCGCTCTCAACGCGCCTCTCGCCGTATCGAGCAATTAACATTGCTTCTGCAATTCTTACCGCGGTCTCAGAATTCGGAACGAATCCTTCGGGCGGCACGTATCCTGCTCCAGCGCCAGCGGTGGCGAACAGAAGCAACCCGCAAACCGCCGCAGCGACCCGCATGCAGCTACCTCCGCCACTTGAATATCTTACCCCGCCTACTTCCGTTTCCAGCGCACGCCGTCGCGCGTGTCTTCCAAAATGATACCGTGCGCGGCCAGCTCGTCGCGGATGCGATCGGATTCCGCGAAATTTTTATTCTTTTTTGCGGCCACGCGCTTCGCTACCAGCGCATTTATTTCTTCGTCGCTGGGGCCGCTCGCCTCTGACCCGAATCCCAGCGCGCGCAATCTTTCCGCGTCATCATCTTTTAGGACGGCGAATACCTCGTCAAATTTTTGGAGCACCGGCAACACATGATGAATATCCTGCTGACGGAGTTCCCACCGATCCGCTGCTATGTTCACGTCACGCACGAGATCAAAGATCGCCGCAAGGGCCTGGGCTGTATTCAAATCGTCTGCCAGGCCTTCATCGAATTCCTTCAGCGCACGCTCGGCGCGCTTCTCAATGTCGCTGTTGTTTCCGGCCGGAAACTTCCCTTCCAGCAGACGCCGGTTGAAGTTTCGCAGCCGCTCGACGGAACTGGCCGCCTGCTGCAATCCTTCCATCGTGAAATTTAATTGCCGGCGATACGGTACGGATGCGAGCAGCAATCGCACGGACGACGGTTTGTGTCCCTGCTTAAATAAATCGCGGAGCGTATAAAAGTTGCCCAGCGACTTGGACATTTTCTGTCCATCCACCAGCAAATGTTCGGCGTGCAGCCAGTAACGCACGAATTTTTTTCCGGTGGCCGCTTCCGATTGCGCGATTTCGTTTTCGTGATGCGGGAAAGTTAAATCCACGCCGCCGGTGTGAATGTCCAAAGTTTCGCCAAGATATTTCATGGACATCGCCGAACATTCTAAATGCCAGCCGGGACGTCCCGTGCCGATGCGCGTCTCCCACGAAAATTCTCCCGGCTTCGGCGCCTTCCACAACGCGAAATCGCGCGCGTCTTCTTTGTCGTACTGATCGACGTCCACGCGCACGCCGGTTTGCATTCCACTCACGTCAATTTTGCTGAGCTTTCCATATGCGGGAAACTTCGCGATGCGGTAATAAATGGAGCCTTCGATGGGATATGTAAATTTTTTCGCGTTCAATTCTTCAATCAGCGTGACCATATCTTCAATGTGATCGGTAGCGCGCACCAATTTTTCCGGCGGCTCCATCCCCAGCGTGAGGCAATCTTCCACAAATGCTTTGATGTACTGCTCTGTGAAATCGCGAATACTCTTTCCGGCGGCCGCGGCGTGCGCAATGATGCGGTCGTCCACATCGGTAAGATTCATTACCTGAAAAACTTTATATCCGCGTACGCGCAAAAACCGGCGCAGCAAATCCTGAAACATAAATGTGCGGAAATTTCCGATGTGCGCATAGTCATAGACGGTCGGTCCGCAAGTGTAAATGCGCACCGCGTCGGGCTTCAAAGGAACAAACGCTTCCTTCTTGCCGCCCATCGTATTGTGAAGTTGTATTTCCGCCGCCATGTTGAGTAACAGCCCGTCGTTCGCAACGCTCGGTAAAGTGTCTCGGCATTCTAGCCGACACGCACTACGCTCGCAAACGCGCGGCGAGAAGATTGTTCTATAATGTCCGCGAAACTGAGAGGCGTGCGTGAAGCCGACGGCCGTAGTACTGCTACTCGTGGCGTTACTGTGTCCCGCGATTCTTTCTGAACCTGCGCGCGGAACAATTTGCGTGCTTGCGCAGCCTGACCATTTCCCGGGTGGCATCGTGATGGGCATGCTTCGTTACAATCCCGCCACGCTGAAACTACGCATCGACAAGCAGGCGGCAATTCCGTGGCCGCACAAAGAGAATCTAAAGATTGGCGATCTCGATCCAGCAGGAAGCCACCTGCCAACGATCATCTCCGACGGAAAAGCGATTCAGTCAGCGTGGTTCCGATTCGCGGATTTTGAAACTCCCGACATGTGCCTTCATTTCGACAGTTATGGGGCGATACAGATGCGCGACATTAAGCACTCACTATGCAAATGTAAGTGAGCAGCTTTCGCTGCCGAAATTGAACGCTATCGACGAACGAAAATGACCCTCGACGCACTCTCTCTTTTCGGATTATTCGCCGTTGCTGCGGCGCTGATCAGCTACGCGTTGGAAGACCGCAGCCCGTGGTGGATTTTCGCGTTCGCAATCGCGTGCGTCCTCAGCTCGGTCTACGGATTCTTGCAGGGCGCATGGCCGTTCGGGATAATCGAAATTGCGTGGACAATTGTTGCGCTGCGGCGTTGGTGGAAGGCGATCCATCCGGCGTGATTGCGCGGTTACTCCGATGCCGTCGCCGGGACTTGACGGATTTGCAAATTATGGTAGTCTGTCTGTGGAGAAGAGGTGTCTCTGCTTCACGCGCCCGCTGAAATTGAGCGGGTTTTTTTATTGCCCGAACGATCTGCGCACGCCCATTTAATTTACAAACGGATAAATCTCGTCGGCGATCCAATAATTTGTCAGCAGAAACGCCAGCAGCATCCCCAGCACCCACAGCTGCAGACGCCAGTCCTGCCGATTCGCGGACACATTCGATCGCTGCACGACAATATCCACCACATATGCGGCGCAGTAGAGCACGTTCGCGATCAATCCCAGGCCGATGAGTTGAAATAGCCGGAACAGATGCATGGCCGGACGAAAGTGCGGCCACGTCGCTACGAACCACACGAATACTACGCCGACGAGAACCAAATTATAGAGGAGGCGCTGGCGCTCCCAGAATCCGACCGCGTCGCCAAGCATTTCCTTAAATGAGTTGGACGGTGATTTCTTGAACTCCACTGACTCAGTTAGATTTGCGGCTGCCATGCAGAGCTCCCTTCCGATTTGGAGGCGAGACAGCAACAGAATAGCTGAAAACTTCTCACTGTCAAGTACTTTGTAATAGAAAGCACATCGAGCATTTTGGACAGATTTCCCAACACCGTCCAATTCCACACATGACGTCAATGACGAATCTCGCGGTCGCATCCGCGTCCACGCCAGAGGCGTCTCGGTCTGCGCGTGCACCCCGCGAATATTTCACGCGCACGCCCGCGCGATTTCTGAAAGATCCGAATATTTCTCCCGGCGCGAAATTGTTGCGCGTGCTGCTCACCGCGTTTGCTGACGAGCGCACCTGCCGCACATTTGTAACTCCCCGGCGGCTGGATCTGCTGATGGATTGCGAACACAAATACCGCGAGCGTTTGCAGCGCGAACTTGTCGCCGCCGGCTGGCTGAAGCTCGAGCGTGATCGCAAACCGAACGGACACCTGGGCCGCAGAATTTATTTTTTGTGCGCGCCGCCAATGCCCGTTTCATCCACCAGTGGCCGCAACGGGCCGTCTAAAGAATCTATCCCCAGTATCTAGCGTGGTCAGCTGTGCCGGTGGTCAAGGTCATGTCACGTCATCCATACCCAGTCAGGGCTGACTAAAACAATTTGGAAGCGCGATTGGAATTCCTTGTAGCGCCGTTCATCGGCTCCGCACGCCCGTAAAAACTTTCGACCAAAACCAAAACCCAGGAGGTTTGACCTGACATGACTATGACAAGTGCAAAAGATTTGACGACTTCGATAGAAACGGCCACGCCGGCAAATGCTCGAACAGCGGCGCCGCAATTCACCGGAACTTTCTGTCAGTTGCTGGAGATCAATCGCAAGTTTGTGCTGCGAGAAGAAACGGAATCTCTGCGGCTGGCGGAGACTATCTGGCAGCAGGACGGCTGTCCAACCGACGCGCACGAACTACGGCGCACCATCGAAAAAATTCTGCGCGTCTGCGTGCGCGAAGGAATTATTTACGCGCCGGTTTTGCTGCTGCGCAAGAAAACTCTGGATCGCGGCACCTGGACGCCGAATCAGCGG
>DATBYL010000009.1:0-2993 GCA_036513735.1 Candidatus Acidiferrales bacterium | reverse complement strand
CTCGCGTTCCAAGAACTCGGCGGGGGCGGAATCGGCGTCACCTGCTATCGCGACGAGCAGAACGCGAATCGGGCGCGTTGCGTCCAACGGCAAAATATTACTTTGATCGCGAATTAGAGTGACGCCACGGTCGGCGATGCTTTGACTTGTCGCTGCAAATTCGCGCTGTGCGAAATTCTTGCTGAGCGCCGTTGTGTCCGCCAGATATTCGGTGTGCAAGCCAAGTTTTGCTTTTGCGCGCAATATGCGTTTGACCGAGGCGTCTATTCGCGCGATTGGGAGGCGTCCGGATTCCACTGCTTCGTATAACGCGGCGAGAGCGGCGTCAGGACTTGGCGGAATCAGAAGAACATCCGCGCCGGCTAGGATCGCGCGGACGGCAACTTCGCCGGGAGAAAATCGCGCGGCGACACCGGCCATGTCCAGCGCGTCGGTGACGATCAAACCGTCGAAGTGCATTTTCTTTCTCAGCAGGCCGGTCAGGATCTCGTGGGAAAGAGTTGCGGGAATCTTTTCATTCGGCTCAAGCGCGGGAACAGATAAATGTCCTGTCATCACGGCGCTAACGCCCGCTGCAATTGCCGCACGGAAGGGAACGAGTTCCATTTGGTCGAGGCGCGCACGATTCGCATTTGTGCGCGGAAGATCGAGATGTGAATCGATGTTGGTGTCGCCGTGGCCGGGAAAATGTTTTGCGGTGGCCAGTGCGCCGTTTTCTTCGGCGCCGCGAACGAATGAAGAAACGAATGACGCGACGCGATGGGGCTCTTCGCCGAACGAGCGCGTGTTGATGATGGGATTAGCGGGATTACTGTTGACATCGGCGTCGGGCGCGAAAATCCAGTGAATGCCGGCGGCGCGCGCTTCAAGAGCAGTGATGCGGCCGAGTTCGTATGCGTCCTGCGGAGTAGCAGTGGCGGCTATCGCCATCGCGTGCGGAAATGAAGTGCCTTCTTCGAGGCGCATCACCGTGCCGCGCTCAAAATCCGCGCCGAACAGGAGCGGTATTTCGGCGTGATCTTGCAGATCGTTCGCCAGTTCTGCCGTTGGAAAAACTTGCGCGCGCGCGATTCCTTGTGGACCCTGGCGCGTCGCCAACATGAAACCGCCGACGCGCTGTTCCTCTACGGCGCGCAATAATTCCTGATATTCGGAGCTGTCGGTTGAAGTGAAATGGCCGAAAAAGGGAACCATCAGGAACTGGCCAAGTTTTTCGGTAAGCGACATTTTCCGAAGAGTTTGTTCGACCCACTTCGCGTTGCCGACAGCGGGCTTCGGATGACGGACAGTTTTTCGGGAGCGTTTGCGCGCGGCCATCAGGAAGAAATATTCACCGGAAAGTTTTACGGCTGAGAATCATTCGCACGCAGTTTCGATTGAAGTTCGCGCGCGCAACTCATTTGTATATAACACACGGATTGTGGCGCTACAACGCGTGCGCGTTGGACACGCGGTGAGGAAGTAAACTGGTTACGGACGGGGAGTTTCGCTAAGATGCCTGCGATGCGGAAATCGAAAACAATTGAAGCGATGCTGACGGTTGCGATGATGGCTGCTTTCATTTGCTTGGCGTCGAGTGCGGTTGACGCGAGGCAGATAGCCAGGCCGGCCACGGCCAAATCGGGCGTTGTTAATGATTCGCGCGTTGCCGATGTGGATTCCGTAATCGAGCAATCCATCGCGAAGGATGAAATTCCGGGCGGAGTTTTGCTGGTGGGATCACGCGGACGGATTGTGTGGCGCAAAGCATATGGATCGCGCTCGATTCTTCCGAAGCGCGAAGCGATGACGGCGGATACGATATTTGATCTCGCCTCGCTGACGAAAGTGTTCGCGACGACCGGTGCTGTGATGAAACTTCTTGAACAGGGCAAGGTGCGGCTGAACGATCCCGTAGTGAAATACATTCCGGAACTGGGCACGGTAGGCGCGACGGCCGAGAAAAATCAGATCACGATTCGACAGTTGATGACGCACACGGCGGGATTTGCGCCCGATCCAGAGGATGCAAATATTCCCGCAGGTTGGACGGGAGTTGATCCGCTGTTGCGCGAAATTTACGCCGAGGCGCTTACGGCGCCGCCCGGAAGCCGATTCGTTTATAGCGACACGGGATTTATCTTGTTGGGCGAAATTGTGAGGCGTGTCAGTGGAACGTCACTGGATGAATTCGCCGCGAAGGAAATATTTGAGCCGATGGGAATGCGCGAAACTCGTTTTCTTCCTCCGGCAAATTGGATTCCGCGAATCGCGCCGACTGAAGAAATTGATTTGCCGGCCGGCGCGAAAGCAGGATCGGGCACGGGGCATGTTTTGCGCGGCGCAGTTCACGATCCTCGCGCCAGGCAAATGGGCGGCGTTGCTGGCCACGCAGGATTATTTTCGACCGCGGATGATCTTGCGCTATTTTGCAAGATGATGCTGGCTGGTGGCGTTGCCCCGAATGGCAAACGGATTTTCGCCGCGGCAACTGTTCGTCTGATGACGTCGCAGCAGCAAGCGCCGTGGATTCCATCTGTTCGTGGACTTGGCTGGGATATTGATTCCGCATATTCCGCGCCGCGTGGAGACCTTTTTCCGATTGGTTCTTACGGGATGACCGGCTTCACTGGGACCGATGTGTGGATCGATCCGGCGAGTCAAACGTTTATTTTATTTTTGACGAATAGCGTTCATCCATATGGGCGGCCAGCGATTTCGAGTCTGCGCGGACGTATCTCAACTATTGTTGCGGCGAAACTTGGCGCGGCGGATTCTTCCGGCGGCGCGAGTTCATCGCTAACACGCAGCAACGGTGCGGCACAGCGGCCTTACGACGCGCAAGGTACTTCGGCGCCGGGACAAACGCTGACGGGTATTGATGTTCTTGAACTAGACAATTTTGCGGCGCTTGCCGGCAAGCATGTCGGGCTGATCACAAATCAAACGGGCATCGATCGCAACGGGCGTAGCACGATTGATTTATTGGCACATGCGCCCGGAGTGAAACTTGT
>DATBYL010000008.1:0-6421 GCA_036513735.1 Candidatus Acidiferrales bacterium | reverse complement strand
GGCGAAGATAAACTTCGTCTGATGAGCGAATCGGCGCGCGGTGAAGGTGGCCGCGTGTGGGTGCCGAAGAGCGCCGCCGATGTACGCGAACCAAATACAATTCCCGCCAACGAAAGATTTTATTTCCTGGAGGAATGGTATCCGAAGTACGGCAACCTGGTTCCTCGCGACGTCGCAACTCGCGCAATTCACAAAGTTGTTTTCGAGTTGAAGCTCGGCCTCGGCGGCCAACAGGCCGTCTACTTGGACGTGACGCACATTCCGCGCGACGTTCTGGATCGCAAGCTCGAAGGCATTTTGGAAATTTACGAAAAATTCGTCGGTGTCGATCCACACATTGAGCCGATGAAAGTTTTCCCCGGCGTGCATTACACAATGGGCGGAATTTGGATCGACACGGAAAATCAGGCCACGAACGTTCCCGGAATTTACGCCGCCGGCGAATGCGAATATCAATATCACGGCGCGAACCGGCTGGGCGCGAATTCGCTGGTCTCCTGTATCTACGGCGGAATGATTGCAGGCCCCGCGGCGGTGAAATATGGCCGCTCGCTGGACAAAGGCGCGGCGTCGGTGCCGTCGTCCGTTTTCGAGCGCGAGCAAAAGCGCCAGCAGGGAATTAATGAAGCGCTTGTCTCTCAACAGGGCGACGAAAATCCCATCACAATTTGGAAAGAGATGGGCGAATGGATGACCGAGCACGTCACCGTGACGCGCAAGAATGCCGGAATTGAAAAGACCGACGCGAAGCTCCAAGAACTGCTCGAACGCTACAAGAAGATGAATCTTTCCGACCGCACCAAGTGGTCGAATCAAACGCTTTCCTTCGCTCGCGAACTTTATAATATGTTGATTCTCGCGCGAGTCATCACTCTTGGCGCGCTGGCGCGGAATGAGTCCCGTGGCGCACACTATAAGCCGGACTTCCCGGATCGCAATGACGCTGACTGGCTGAAGACCACACGCGCTAAATGGGTGAACGGCGAAATTAATTTGACGTACGAAGCGGTGGACACTTCGCTGATTCCGCCGCGCACACGGAAATATTAATAATTTTGTTCGGACGAGCAATTTTATAGAAGGCGTAGAATTTCGAGGAACCATGGCGGAAAATAAAAAGGTCATCGTCAAGGTAAAGCGGCAGCAGACGCCGGACGAGAAGCCGCACTGGGAAGAATACGAGCTGAACTGGCGTCCGCACATGAACGTCATCATCGCTCTGCGCGATATCGCCGAGCGCCCCATCACGCGCGACGGCAAAACCACCACGCCAATCACTTACGACTCGAATTGCCTGGAAGAAATTTGCGGCTCTTGCGCGATGGTCATCAACGGCCGCGCGACTATGGCCTGTTCCGCGCTAATCGATCACCTCGACCAGCCCATTCGCCTTGAGCCGATGACGAAATTTCCCGTCGTGCGCGATCTTGCCGTCGATCGCAGCGTGATGTTTGAGAATTTGAAGCGCGTAAAAGCGTGGATTCCAATTGACGGAACTTACGATCTCGGCGAGGGGCCGCAAATTGCCCCGGAAATTCAGGAAAAAGCGTATCCGCTTTCGAAGTGCATCACCTGCGGAATTTGTTTGGAAGTTTGTCCGCAAGTGAATCACAACAGCAATTTCGTTGGCGCCGCAATTGTCAGTCAGGTGCGTTTGTTTAACATGCATCCGACTGGCGCGATGCACGCGCGCGAGCGCCTGGAAGCGATCAGTGGAAAAGGTGGCGTGCAGGATTGCGGCAACGCGCAGAATTGTGTGCACGCGTGCCCGAAATCCATTCCGCTCACCGAATCATTGGCGCAAGTGAATCGCGACGCGATCAAGAATACTGTTGTGGAATGGCTATTTGGCTAGCCTTGTATTCCGGAGTAAAAATGCACACACGCTACAAAATTTTCGCCGCCGCGATTGTCCTTGCGGCTGCCCTGGTTGCTCCCAAGATGCCTGCAGACGAAATTTCTGAGCGCGCCCGCAAATTGCATTTCAGTTCCATCGTCCTCGACACGCACGACGACACACCGCAGCGTTTCTTCTTCCAGCATTTCGATCTCGGGCATCGCGACGCCGAAGGCCACATCGATATTCCCCGCATGAAGGAAGGCGGCCTGAACGCGATTTTCTTTTCCATTTGGTGCGACGCCAACATGACCGGCGCGCCCGCCACAAAACGCGCTCTCGATTTAATTAATCTAACTCGCGAACAGGTGACCAAGCATCCGCAGGATTTGGCGCTCGCCACCACCGCCGAAGAAGTTCGCCGCGCCCACGCGCAGGGGAAAATCGCCGTCCTCATGGGCGTCGAAGGCGGGCACATGATCAATAATGATCTGAATGTGCTTCGCAAATTCGCCGCGCTGGGCGTGCGTTATATGACGCTCACGCACACCAACGATCTCGACTGGGCCGGTTCATCCGGCGATGACGCGAAACATATTGGCCTCACTCCTTTCGGCAAAGATGTCGTCCGCGAAATGAACAAGCTCGGCGTAATGGTGGATATTTCTCACGTCTCCGACAAAACTTTTTACGACGCTCTCGAAGTCAGCGCCGCGCCGATGATCGCCTCGCACTCATCATGCCGCGCGATTTGTGACGCCCCGCGCAACATGACCGACGACATGATCAAAGCTCTCGCCGCGAAGGGCGGCGTGATTCAAATTAATTATCACATTGGGTTCCTCAGTCAGGCCTATCGCGACGCGTCCAACAAAAGCGTTGAACTGAAATCGCGCACGGCCGCGGCAAATAAAGCAGACGGTGATGACGAAGCCGCCGCCATCCGTGACGGCGAAAAAATCGCGCATCAAATGATCGCCGAAGGAAAACTTCCGCAAGTGGAATGGGAAGCCATCGTGGATCACATCGACCACGCCGTGAAGCTTGTTGGCGCGGATCACGTCGGCCTCGGTTCCGATTTCGATGGCAGCGTAATGCCGCACGGCATGGAAGATTGCAGCAAGTTGCCCAAGCTCACCGAAGCCATGCTGCGCCGAGGATATTCCGAAGACGATATTCGCAAAATTCTTGGCGGCAATACGTTGCGCGTGATGGAAGCAACCGAGCGCGTAAGCCGCGAGTTGCAAACAAAGTCAAAATAGCTCGAACAGGGGGAACGTAAATGAAATCACGTTTGAATATGTTATTTGCCGTGGCGATTCTTTTCGGCGCAGCAACGGTAGTAATGGCGCAGGCCGGCGGGTCAATGCAAAAGCCCGCGCCCGCTACGACGGGCTCTTATGACAAGGCGCTGCTGAATCCCGCAGCGTTGAACGCGAAAGCTCCGGAAACTTTCGACGTCAAATTCAGCACGACCGTCGGCGATTTCACCGTTCACGTCACTCGCGCCTGGGCGCCAAACGGAGCCGACCGTTTCTATAATCTCGTGAAGCATCATTATTTCGACGGCTCCGCCTTCTACAGGGCCATCGCCGGTTTCATGGCGCAGTGGGGAATTAGCGGAGTTCCCGAGGTCGATCGCGTTTGGGAAAATGCCACCATTAAGGATGATCCGGTAACGCACAGCAACAAGCGCGGCATGCTGACGTTTGCCGCTACCGGCGCGCCGAATAGCCGTGGCACCCAGTTGTTCATCAGCTTCGGCGACAATTCTTATTTGGACAAAGATCGCTTCGCGCCGCTCGGCGAAGTTACTTCGGGCATGGATGTCGTGGATAAAATTAATACGTCGTATGCGAACGTCGATCCCGACGCGGTTTCAAAGGGAGGAACGGCCTACATTAAGAACAAGTATCCGAATATGACGATCATTAAAACGACGACGCTCGTCGAAGCGCCAAAACCGTAATCAAAGTTCTGTCGTACTGAAAACAAAAACCGCGCTGAGAACCGAATCTCAGCGCGGTTTTTATTTCGTCTCGCGCGCTATACTCCCAAAACTCCCACCAATTCCCGCACCGTCCCCACAGCCTTATCCAGTTGCGCCTTTTCTTCCGCCGTCAATTTAATTTGAATTATCTGCTCGATCCCGTTCGCGCCCAGTTTGCATGGCACGCCTACAAACAGTCCCGAAATCCCATACTCGCCCTCCAGATACGCGGCGCACGGCAAAATCTTTTTCTTGTCTTTCAGAATTGCCTGCACCATTTCAACCACTGCCGCTGAAGGCGCGTAGTATGCCGACCCCGTCTTCAGCAGATTCACAATTTCCGCGCCGCCTTTTCGCGTGCGTTCCACAATCGCGTCAATTCTTTCTTTCGGAAGTAGATCGGGCAGCGGAATTCCGGCAACAGTTGAGTAGCGCGGCAGCGGCACCATATCATCTCCATGACTGCCCAGCACAAATGAGTGCACATTTTCTACGGACACGCCCAGCTCCATCGCCACAAACGTGCTCATGCGCGCCGAATCCAAAACTCCCGCCATTCCGATCACGCGATTCTTTGAAAATCCCGCCAGCTTGTAAGCCGTCTGCGCCATCGCGTCCAGCGGATTCGTCACCACAATTAAAATCGCGTTCGGCGAATATTTCACAATCTGCTCGATCACCGCTTTCACCACGTCATAATTCGCTCGCAGCAAATCGTCGCGGCTCATTCCGGGCTTGCGCGGAAATCCCGCCGTCATCACCACAATGTCGCTGTTTGCCGTCGGACGGTAGTCGCCCGTTGCCGTGGAAATTCCAATCGCGTTTGAATCGGAACGCGTAATCGGCGTGGACTCAAGCATATCCAGTCCCTTGCCGACGGGAATTCCTTCCATGATGTCGCACAGCACCACGTCAGCCAGTTCCAAATCCACGATCCGCTGCGCCGTCGTCGAGCCAACAAATCCGCCGCCAACAACCGAAACTTTCTTTCGCATTGCGTCAATCTCCTTGGGTTGTAATGAAGTATTTTTTCAGCGCAAATGTCTATGCACTCATATTTTCAATAATCGCCGCCGCAAATTGCGAAGTGGAAATCTTCGTCGCGCCGGGCATCAGTCGTTCCAAATCGTACGTGACGCGCTTCTGCAAAATACTTTTCGCAATTCCATTTTCAATCAGACGCGCCACTTCCGGCCATCCGATAAATTCAAATAGCATCGCGCCGGAAAGCATCACCGACCCCGGATTAATCACATCTTTATCCGCATATTTCGGAGCCGTGCCGTGCGTCGCCTCAAAACATCCGTATCCATCGCCGATATTCGATCCCGGAGCCATTCCCAGTCCGCCCACCTGCGCCGCGCAAGCGTCTGATAAATAGTCGCCGTTCAAATTCGGCGTCGCCAGCACACTGTATTCGCTTGCGCGCGTAAGCACTTGCTGAAAAACAGAATCCGCGATGCGGTCGTTGATCATCAGCTTCTTTTTCCACTGACCTTTTCCGTGCGTCGCGTAAATCGAATCCAGCACCTGCTTCACTTCCGCGTAAAGCTCCTTGCGAAATGTATCCGTCGCCTGCTCGATGCCGGGCTCGATCATCGCCGCGTTTTGCTCAACAGTCAGCGAAGGATTTTTATCGAGGTTATCCACCATCCAGCTTTCGCGTTCCGTAATAATGTGCAAACGAAACTCCTCTTTCGCGATTTCGTATCCCCAATCCCGGAATGCGCCCTCCGTATATTTTTGAATATTTCCTTTGTGAACCAGTGTCACCGATGGCCGCTTGTGATCCAACGCATATTGAATCGCGCGCCGTACCAATCGCTTCGTTCCAAATGGCGAAATTGGCTTGATCCCCACCCCGGAATCCCAGCGAATTTGTTTCTTCCCACCCTTCAACATATCGTTGTTCAGGAATTCCAAAAGTTTCTTCGCTTCCGGAGATCCCGAGCGCCACTCAATTCCGATATAAACGTCCTCCGTATTTTCGCGGAAAATCATCACGTCCAATTGCTCCGGATGAACAACAGGAGAGGGGACTCCCTTAAAATATTTCACCGGACGCACGCACGCGTACAAATCCAAAAGCTGCCGCAGCGCCACATTCAACGACCGAATTCCTCCGCCCACCGGAGTCGTCAGCGGCCCCTTGATAGACACGCGGAAATCTCGCACCGCGTCCACAGTCTCGTCAGGCAGCCATTCCTTGAATTGGTTGAACGCTTTTTCGCCCGCAAAAACTTCGTACCAAACCACGCGCCGCTTCCCGCCATACGCGCGCTCAACTGCCGCGTCAAAAACCGCTCGCGACGCCTTCCAAATATCGCGCCCCGTGCCGTCGCCTTCAATGAACGGAACAATCGGATTGTCCGGCACCACGAATTTTCCGTTCGCGTAATCAATCGCCTTCCCGCCGGAAGGAACCGCCACACCGTTGTAGGCTGCCTTCATTTATTTTCTGTCCTTAGTATTCGTGAATCAAAAGTGTGCAATGTGCAGACGCGTCATCGGTCAGATGCAGCGCGATAAAGAGCGCAGACGACGAGCGCAAAAAAGATAACACAAACATGCGCGTGGCGCACGGCGACGTGACA
>DATBYL010000007.1:0-5296 GCA_036513735.1 Candidatus Acidiferrales bacterium | reverse complement strand
CATTGGAAATACAAGCGACACGCATCCGCGCGGATCCGTCCCCGCCTGCAAACGAAATTCCGGACGCGCGCCTTCCATCACAATTTCCACCGTTACCCCTGACGCGGGTTTGTGCGTCGCGCGTCCGCGCACTTCAATGTTCAAAGAGGCGGTTCCGCTAGCTAGCCAAGAACCTGCGTTCAGCAGACGAACTTCAATTCCCTTCGGAAATTCAATGGGCGCGGGAGGCACCAGCAATTTCGGCGCGGGACCGGTCTCGCCGAATTTCAGCGCGCCACTTCGCAAATCGCCGATGACGTCTCGATGCTGCGAATCCACGCGCTCTTGCAGCGCTTCGTCGTTCGCGCCGGGCAGCGCCAGCAAATCGTCGTAACTTTTCACGCGGCGATAGATCACACGTCCGCTGGAATAGACGGTCGTGTCAATCACAGGGCGTTCGCCGCCGCGCGCTTCGGTTTCAACGTCAAACTTCTGGTGTTCAACTTGAACAGCGGAATGAGTTCCGATTCCCAATTTATTTCTAGCCTCACAATTCAGATGCGCATCAGCTCGCGCGCGTCACACCAGTCCATTTGACCGTGCGCCTGCCGCCCGTTATTATAACGTTTCGACTAATGGGTGGAAATCCTCTACAAAGCTACGCGCCGTTATTGATACACCTCCTCGCGGCCCTGCTGCTATCGGGCGCACTGGTGGCAATTTCATCGTTATTTGGATACCGCAGACCCTCACGCGTTAAGTCGCAGCCATACGAATGCGGAATCACCCCGACGGGCGACGCGCGTGAACCTGTTTCCGTAAAATTTTATCTGGTGGCGATGGTTTTTATTTTGTTCGACGTGGAAGCGATATTTTTATACCCGTGGGCTTACATTTTTCGCGAGCTGCACTGGTTTGGATTTGTCGAAATGCTGATGTACATCGTAATTTTACTGGCGGGATACATTTATCTCTGGAAGAAAGGCGCGCTGGACTGGACTTCAGAACCGAAAGATTAGCGCCCTCGTAATTCTAAAAATGGACGAGCCGGAGGAGTTACAAACAGATTTCATCACCCAGCGTCTGCGCGCGTGGGATGCGCAGTCAGTTGCAGAAGTGCTGGAATTTCGCGGCGAACGCACGCTGGTTGTGCCGCGCTCGCATCTGCGTCGAGTGGCGGAATTTCTAAAGGAAGAGAAAGACCTCGGCTTCGATTTTCTTTCTGACGTAACCGGCGTTGACCGCTTTCCTGTCGAGCCGCGCTTCGAGTTGAACTACCATCTGGTTTCCCTTCTAAATCGCAATGTGTTGCGCTTGCGCGTTCGCGCGCACGGAAATGATCCCGTCGTTCCAAGCGTCACTCCAGTCTGGTGCACGGCCAACTGGCACGAGCGCGAAATTTTCGATTTATTCGGCGTGCGTTTCGAGGGACATTCCAATCTAAGCCGAATTTTAATGCCGGACGACTGGGAAGGCTATCCGCTGCGCAAGGATTATCCGGTGGAGGGCCCGCGCTAGTGTCCACAGTGACAATCAATACGCCGACCGGCACCGCGAAAACGATGGTCCTTAATATGGGGCCGCAGCACCCTTCCACGCACGGAGTGCTGCGCGTGGTGCTTGAACTGGACGGCGAAAAAGTTGTGAAGGCGCTTCCCGAAATTGGTTATCTGCACACGGGAATCGAAAAATCCTGTGAAGCCAAAACTTATTCGCAGGCGATCACGCTGACTGACCGACTGGATTATCTCGCGCCGCTCTCAAACAATCTTGGATATTGCCTGGCCGTCGAAAAACTTTTGGGACTGGAAGTTCCCAAGCGCGCGCAATATATCCGCGTGCTGCTTACGGAATTGACGCGCATCGCTTCGCATCTGGTTTGGGTGGGCACGCACGCGATTGACATGGGCGCGATGTCCGTATTTCTATACTGCTTCCGCGAGCGCGAAGATGTGATGAAGATTTTCGAGATGGTCAGCGGCCAGCGCATGATGACCAGTTATTTCCGCATCGGCGGGCTGGCGCTCGAACCTCCCACCGGTTGGATCGATCGCGTGCAGCGATTTCTTGCCAAGATGCCTTCGCGGCTGGACGAATACGAAAGTTTGCTGACCAAGAATCGCATCTGGATCGGCCGTTTGCGCGGCATCGGCGAAATCGGCTCAGCGGACGCGATCGAAATGGGATTGAGCGGCCCGACGCTGCGATCTACCGGCGTGGACTACGACGTCCGCAAATATTTTCCGTATTCAAGTTACGACGAATTTACCTTCGACGTTCCGACGCGCACCGAAGGCGATTGTTACGCGCGATATCTGCTGCGCGTGGCGGAAATTCGCGAGAGCCTGAAAATTGTGGCGCAGGCTATTCCGAAGATTACGCCCTCCGGCCCGATTCGCACCGACGCGCCGGGAATTGTGCCACCGGCCCGCGAGCGCATGAAAACGGAAATGGAATCGCTGATTTATCATTTCAAAATATTTACTGAAGGATTTTCGCCGCCGCCGGGAGAGGTGTATCAACGCATCGAATCGCCACGCGGCGAATTGGGATTTTTCGTGGCCAGCGACGGTTCGCCGAAGCCATATCGCGTGAAAGTTCGCGCGCCTTCGTTCGCGAATTTGCAGGGCCTCGCCAAGCTTTGCGAAGGCCGCATGCTGGCCGATGTGGTAGCGTGCATCGGAACAATTGATATTGTGCTGGGAGAAGTGGATCGCTGATGAAGCTGCCCGAACAACTCGAAGCGAAATTTCAAACGCTGGCGAAGCGCTATCCGATTAAACGTTCGGCGCTAATTCCCATGCTGCTTTATGGACAAGACGTTTTCGGATTTGTGAGCGATGAGCTAATCGAAGAAATTGCCACTCGGTTGGACTTGAACACGCTGCAAGTCACCGAGACGATGGAGTATTACTCCATGCTGCGGCGCAAACCCGCGGGGAAATATCACGTACAAGTTTGCACAAATGTTTCCTGCATGTTGCGCGGCGGAAATAAAATTCTGGAACTTGTCGAACGAAAACTGGAAATTGGCCACAAAGAAGTTACGAAAGATGGAATATTTTCGCTGGAAGAAGTGGAATGCATCGGCGCATGTACCGGCGCTCCCGCGATGCAAGTGAATTATGATTTCTACGAAAATTTAACGCCCGAAACTTTGGATCAAATTATTGACGGATTGGATCACGGGCAGAAACCCGCGCCAATGGTGCGCGCGTCGGGCTCGGTGCATCCGCGGCACCCCGGCGAAGTTGTGGCCATCAGCCGGCGATTTGGAATTCCGAACTCCAATAAACTCGATGTATATCTGAAGAACGACGGCTATCAGGCGCTGGAAAAAGCGCTGAAGCAAATGACGCCCGAGCAAGTGATCGACGAGGTGAAGAAATCCGGTCTGCGCGGCCGCGGCGGCGCTGGATTTCCCACCGGCATGAAGTGGAGTTTCGTTCCCAAAGATATTCCCAAGCCGAAATACGTGATCTGCAACGCCGACGAAAGCGAACCGGGCACCTGCAAGGATCGTCCGCTACTGGAAATGGATCCGCATCAACTGATCGAAGGAATGATCATCGCCGGAAAAGCCGTCGACTCGCACCAGGGTTACATATATGTACGCGGCGAATATCGCGATGAGCTGGACATTATTGAAGCGGCGATCGCGGAAGCCTACGCGAATAACTATCTCGGCAAAAATATTCGCGGCAGCGGATACGATTTTGATTTGGTCGCGCATACCGGTGCCGGCGCTTACGAATGCGGTGAAGAATCCGCGCTGATGGAATCGCTCGAAGGCAAGCGCGGCTATCCGCGAATTCGCCCGCCCTTCCCTGCCGTTGTCGGATTGTACGGTTGCCCCACGGTCATTAATAACGCGGAAACGCTCAGCTCTGTGCCGAGTATTATTTTGCGCGGCGGCGAATGGTACGCGGGCCTCGGCTCGGTGAAAAATGGCGGCACGCGTTTGTTCGCAATTTCAGGGCACGTGAATCGTCCCGGAATTTACGAGTTGCCGATGGGATTTAATTTGAAGCGCATGATTGAGGACGTTGCGGGCGGCGTCCTCGGCGGAAAGAAATTGAAAGCGGTGATTCCCGGCGGAAGTTCGTGTCCGCTGCTGACCGCCGACGAAATCGATGTCGCCATGGATTTCGATTCCGTTGCGAAAGCTGGCTCGATGCTCGGCTCCGGCGGCACCATCGCGATTGACGAAGACACCTGCATGGTGGATTTGGCGCGCCGCATTATGCATTTTTATGCGCATGAATCCTGCGGATGGTGTATTCCCTGCCGCGAAGGAACTTCCTGGCTGAAGAAAATGCTCGATCGTTTTCACGAGGGCATGGGCCGCATGGAAGATATCGATATGATCGATCAGCTCTCGAAAAACATTCTCGGCAAAAGTTTTTGTCCGCTGGGTGACGCCGCCGCGCTGCCCACAATCAGCATCGTGAAAAAGTGGCGTAATGAATTTGAGATGCATTTGAACGGAACTAAATGTCCGTTCAAGCCGGCCGAAGTTCTGGCGGCGCGTTAACGCAATCAGAAGTTTGCAGAAGGAAATTAGGAAACGAATGGCTGAACAGAAACTCGTCACGCTGAAAATAAACGAACGCGAGATTCAGTGCGCGCCGGGAACACTGGTGATTGAAGCCTCGCGCCGGATGGGCATTGAAGTGCCGTCGTTCTGCTATTACCCCGGACTTTCTTTGCAAGCCGCGTGCCGCATGTGTCTTGTGGAAGTGGAAAAAGCGCCGAAACTTCAGACCGCCTGCACGCTCACCGTCGCCGAAGGAATGATCGTCCGCACCGATACGCCGCAGGTTCACGCCGCGCGAAAAGGGATGCTGGAATTTTTGCTGGCGAATCATCCGCTGGATTGTCCCGTCTGCGATAAAGGCGGCGAATGCGAATTGCAGGACATGGTTTTCCGTTACGGCGCGGATAAGAGCCGCTTCATCGAAGAAAAAAATCACCGGCCGGAAGAAAAATGGTCCGAGGCGGTTTATTACGACGCGCCTCGCTGCATTTTGTGTTTCCGCTGCGTGCGCGTTTGCGACGAAGGCATGGGCGTGAAGGCGCTCGGCGTTGGCTATCGCGGCGTAAATTCCGTCATCATTCCGAATCGCGAAGATCATCTCGAGTGTGAAGAATGCGGCATGTGCATTGATATTTGTCCCGTCGGCGCGCTCACCAGCGGAACCTATCGCTACAAAACTCGCCCGTGGGAAATGAATTACGCGCCCACCGTGTGCACACATTGCTCGAATGGATGCAAAGTAACGCTCAGCGTGCGCAACAATGAAGTTTTGCGCGCGAA
>DATBYL010000006.1:0-5650 GCA_036513735.1 Candidatus Acidiferrales bacterium | reverse complement strand
ATGCTGGCATATTCTTCGTCGGCAACAAGCGCGGCAATTACAGTTCCTTTAAGATTTTCATTAGCGAGTTTTGCCATTGCGCACAAAATCGCCGCGGCGCCGCCTTTCATGTCGTAACTACCGCGGCCGTAAACTTTATTTCCCTCGACGCGTGGATCGAATGGCGGGATCGTCATGCCTTCAGTGCTTACCGTATCGATGTGCGCGCACATTATTAATGTAGGAGCATTGCCGCTGCCGATGCGCGCGACGGCGTTCGGGCGTCCCGGCGCTGCTTCTTCCAGCCAACTTTCAATTCCGCGCACGCCAAACCAATCTCGAATCACGCCGGCGATTTTCGCTTCGCCTGTGCCTTGACCCGGCGCGAGATCGGGATTCACCGACGGAGTGGCAATCAGAAGCTGCAGAGTTTCTAAGATTGACGCGCGGTTGAGTGGGTCATGGGAATTCATATGGAGATTTTGTGATTTAGCTCGGAAGTCGAGCCGCTGTTAAATCCGTGGAGAGGATAGCGCAATTCCTGTATCCTGCGGAATAGTTACAGCATCACATGTACGATTGAAGTGTTCGCGCACGCTCGAACGAATTTGAAGTCCGGAGTAAAATAAAACCATGGAAAAAGCGACATTTGCGGAAGGATGTTTTTGGGGAGTGGAAGCAAACTTCCAAAGTATACCGGGTGTGATCTCGGCCGTCTCCGGCTACACCGGCGGGAAAACTGAAAATCCCAGCTACGAAGATGTTTGCTCCGGCCGCACCGGACATGCGGAAGCCGTGGAAGTTGAATTCGATCCGGCAAAAGTGAGCTACGACGACCTGCTGAAAGTTTTCTGGACGAGTCACGATCCAACAACGCCGAACAGGCAAGGGCCGGATGTCGGCACGCAATATCGCAGCGCGATTTTCTTTCACGGAGCAGCGCAAGAAGCGTCGGCGCGCGCGTCAAAAGAAGCGCTGGAGAAATCCGGAAAGCTGAAGCGGCCAATCGTTACGGAAATTGCCGCGGCCGGGCCATTTTATCGCGCGGAAGAATATCACCAGAAATATTTTGCGAAGCACGGGCTGCATGGCTGCGGAATTTAATTTTGGCATGCGCCCAAGAGCTGTAAATTCATGCCAGTTGCGTGACCGTGCCCCGGTGTAGTAGCTTTTCTTTTGTATGGAGCTGCTGCTCAATCTCGCCTGGGTTGTAATTTCGCTGGTGGCAATATTTTTGCTGCGCGGCGATTGGCGGAAGCGGAAATCGCCGCCGTTGCGCGAATGGATCGCCCTCGCAACATTTCTATTTGTACTTTTTCCGGTAATTTCGCTCACGGACGACCTGCATCCCGAGATCGCTTTGGCCGAAGCAGCAACGGGCAAGAAACATTTTCAATTGTTGCGAGCGCACGGCCCGGCATCGCCACCTCAGTCTTCACACGCGCCGGCAACGCATGCCGTTATATTCAGGAACCAATCCTGTCCGGCGCCTGAATTGCGATTTGCCGGAATATTCGAGTTAAACGTTTCGACTGCAATATCCGCGCCAACAAAAGTAACCTCCGGCCGTTCTCCTCCGTCAATTCTTCTTTAGTCTTTCGCGAATTTCACTTTCGTAGATCGCCACATTTCTATCGGATTTTTCTGAAAGGTTCGTGTATGAGCGACACTCTGCATTCATTTTCTGCGCGCGCCGGCGCGGGTGCAATCTATCTAGCATTGATTTTCTCCGTCGGAATTTCGGGTTGCAGCAGCGCGCCGCCGACGCCTGAGCCGGCAGCCGCAACATCAAACGCGGAAGGCATCGTTTATGTACCGTCCGATCCGCGCGGAATTCACACTGCGTCCGCCGAACTAAAACAGATTCCTGTGACGCTAGAGTTGGCCGGGCGAATCGAACCTGATCCCACGAGTGTGACGCCAGTTTTTCCGCCGGTGGGCGGGCGCGTGATTCGCATCGAAGTGCGTCCCGGCGAAGCCGTCGCGCGTGGACAAATACTCGCGGTACTCGAAAGCAGTGACGTAACTTCGGCGCGCATGGATTACCGGCACGCAATTGCCGACGCTGAAGTGAAAGGGAAGCAACGCGAACGCGCGGCGGATCTCTTCTCAAAAGGCGCGCTCGCTGAAAAAGATGCTCAGCAAGCGGACGCAGACGCAAAGATGGCCGACGCCGAAGTTTCACGCACGCTCGATCGTTTGCGCGTTCTGGACGTTGATCCGGCCGGCACAACAAATGAATTCAAATTACTCGCGCCACATGCAGGAGTTGTTTTAGATGTCGGCGCGGCGCAGGGCGAATTTTCCAAATCACTTGATGCGCCTCGCGCTCTCTGCACCCTTGCGGATTTGAGCACGGTTTGGGCGGTCGGCGAAATTTATGAAAAGGATATCGAGGGACTCAAGGTCGGTCAGCAGGCAAGTGTTGCTGTTAGCGCGTACGGAAATAAAAAGTGGGCGGGCCGAGTGGCGGCAATCGCGGACGCGCTCGATCCAGTTTCGCGAACTCTTAGCTTGCGCGTCGTGCTTCCCAATCCCGAACGCACGCTGAAACCTGAAATGTTTGCGACGATCAGTTTGGTGCGCTCGGTCTCGCCAACGATTGTGATTCCGGCCTCCGCAGTGATCCGCGAAGGATCGAGCAGCTTCGTGTACGTGCAACGCAACGCGAACCAATTTGAAAAACGTGAAGTGACGCTTGGCGCGTCTGAGAGCGATCGCGCAGAAGTGGAAAAAGGTTTGAAAGCAGGTGATGTAATTGTGACGGAAGGCGCGCTGCTGCTGCGTGCCGCGGGTGCGTCGGCCGGGCAATGAAGAATTTAATCCTCGCACTGGTTCGCTATCGTTCGCTCGTCGTTCTGGCGCTCGTTGCCTGGCTTGCGGGCGGAACTTACATTTTCCTGAAACTCGATATTGAAGCGTATCCGGATCCATCGCCGCCGCTGGTCGAAGTGATTACGCAAAATCCGTCGTGGTCGGCCGAGGAGATGGAGAGGCAAGTTACGGTGCCGCTCGAAACAGTTCTCTCCGGTACGCCGAAAGTCGAATATGTGCGCTCGATTACAATTTTTGGATTGAGCGACGTGAAACTTTATTTCAATTATGACAGCGATTATTTTCGCGACCGGCAGGAAGTGTTGAATCGCGTGCAACTGGCGACGCTTCCGGCAAACGTATCGCCTCAGCTTTCGCCGTGGTCGCCTACCGGAGAAATTTACCGGTATCGTTTGGTCGGCAACGGATATTCGCTGAACGATTTGAAAGCTACGCAGGATTGGATGGTGTCGCGCGAAATTAAACGCGTGCCGGGAATTATTGACGTCACCACGTTTGGCGGCACAACGAAGCAATATCAGGCCGAAGTAGATCCCGCAAAATTGCTGCAATTTAATGTGACGCTGCCGCAAGTATTGGCGGCGATTGGCGCGAGCAACGCTAACGTCGGCGGAAATTATCTGACGCTTGGCAGCCAGAGTGTGAACATTCGCGGCCTGGGTTTGCTTCGGAGCATCAACGAGATGGGTAGCGTCGTCGTCGCCGAAAATAAAAATGTGCCCGTGCTTCTGCGCGATGTTGCGACCGTTCACGAAGGCTTCCAGCCGCGCCTCGGACAAGTCGGTGTCAATAAAGATGACGATGCTATCGAGGCAACCGTACTTCTAAATCGCGGCGAACAATCCTTGCCTGCTCTCGCGGCCCTTCACGACCAAATCAAAATGTTAAACAACGGCCGTGTGCCGCACGGAATGCAACTCGTGACGCTTTACGACCGCACGGATCTGATCGACATGACCACGCATACCGTGCGTCATTTGGTGCTTCTGGGAATTATTTTGATTGTCGCGATTCTTCTGGCGTTTCTTGGCGATGTTCCGATTTCACTCATTGCCGCGCTCACCATTCCCGCGGCGCTTTTGTGCGCGTTCGCATTAATGGTGCTCACGGATCGCTCGGCGAACTTAATTTCGATTGGCGCAATCGATTTCGGAATCTTGGTGGACGCGGCGGTGATCGTTCTGGAATCTGTGCATCGCAAACTTGCTGGTCGCTCTCCGGAAACGAGCGTTGCCGAAGCCATTGCCGAGGCCACGGCCGAAGCTTCGAAGCCCGTGATTTTTTCGGTGCTCGTAATTATCACCGCGCTGATTCCGCTATTCACGATGGAAGGTGTGCCTGGGAAAATTTTCGCGCCGATGTCCATTACCTATGTTTTCGCGCTAACCGGTGCATTGATCTTTTCGTTATTCTTTGCGCCCGTGCTGACTTCCTGGAAGTCCGCGCCGCCCGCCCCGGAAATCGGCACCCCGCCGGTCCGATGGATGCACCGGCGTTACGAACGCGTTTTGGATTGGTCGCTGCGCTACCGCGCGATTGTTCTCATCGTTGGAGTTCTTGTGCTCGCCGGAGCGATCGCAATTTTCCCGGCATTGGGTGGCGAATTTATGCCGCAACTTGAAGAAGGGAATTTGTGGGTGCGCGCTACTCTTCCTCAGGACGTGTCGTTTGAAACCGCCACGGGCATGGCGAACGAAATCCGCCGAATTTTGCTGACGTATCCGGAAGTCACGCAGGTCGTTTCGCAAACCGGCCGGCCCGATGACGGCACCGACGTAACAACGTTTAACAATATTGAGTTCATGGTTTCGCTGAAAGTTCCCGGCGATTGGCCGAAGGGAACTACGAAAGACAAACTGATTGAACAAATGAATGCGCAGCTCGGAAAATTTCCTGGAGTTGATTTCAATTTCTCGCAAAATATTCAGGACAACGTCGAAGAAGCCATGTCCGGCGTGAAGGGAGAAAATTCACTCAAACTTTTTGGCGACGATATTGACGTGCTGGCCACGAAAGCCGCCGAAATTCAAACACTTATGTCCAAAGTGCCGGGCGTCGCGGATTTGGGCGTGTTCAAAGAAACTGGCCAGCCTCAGTTGATGGTCTCCATCGATCGCGCGGCCAGCGCGCGTTATGGACTGACGCCGAACGACGTAAACACCGCTGTTTCCGCGGCGATTGGAGGTCAGGCGGCCACACAAATTCTCGAAGGTGACCGGCGATTCGATTTCGTGGTGCGCTATCTGCCGCAATTCCGGCAAACGCCCGACGCGATTCGCGATATTTTGCTGGCGAGTCCCGACGGCAATCGCGTTCCGCTCGGACAGGTTGCGCAGGTAACGGTGCGCGATGGCGCATTCATGATCTATCGCGAGAACGGACGCCGCTACATTCCCATCAAGTTCAGCGTCCGCGGACGCGATCTCGCAGGCACGGTTGCCGAAATGCAGCAGCGCCTCGCGAAGTCCATAGTGTTGCCCGAGGGCTACAACTTCGAGTGGGCGGGCGAATACGATAGTTTGCAGAAAGAAGAGCGCCGCCTCGCAATTGTAATTCCCGTGAGCCTGCTGATCGTACTTGCATTATTGTTTGCCGCGTTCCGTTCGTGGACGGACGCTCTTCTCGTTCTTGCGATTCTTCCATTTGGGCTGAGCGGTGGACTTTTTTCTCTTTTAATTACGCGCACGCCGTTCAGCATTTCGGCGGCAGTTGGATTCGCGTCCGTGATTGGTGTTTGCACGCTCGGCTGCGTCGTGATGCTTTCCGGAATTCGCCGAATGATCGAGCAGGGACGTAAAAATGGCGAAGCCGTTCGCGCGGGCGCTCTGGATGAAAT
>DATBYL010000005.1:0-6937 GCA_036513735.1 Candidatus Acidiferrales bacterium | reverse complement strand
TCAGCAAAATTTGATCAAGCGAACGGCGAACTGAAGCGTTGTCGGGCCCCGCGAGAATGCGGTAGTCGACCACGTCACCATCTACGCCGACTGTGGCTTCGACGACCACGCCTGCTCGAGAGCCTGAATCATCCAGACCGGAAACTGAGAATCCTGCGAGCGTATCGATGCGCGCGGGCTGAAAAGACATTGCGGGCATTTCGTCCATCACGCCCATCAAATTCCGCAGCGGCCCAGTTGCGTATGACGGCAGCACCATCGTGAAAATCATTATCGCGGAAATCAATCCGCCGGCAGCGGGCAAGGCAAGCGGAGCAAGAATATTTTGGCGCATCATGTCCGCACGATCGTACATGCGGCGCAGCCAGTGCGAAGGCTTTGACGCTTCGCGCACCCGTGCCAACGCCAGACGAATTCCCACACTGAGTTCACTCGGAGGCGCGACGCGTTCCGTTTTCCCAAACAACTGCTGCAATTTTTGATAGCGCGAAAGTTCCAGTTGGCACGGACCACATCCTTGAATGTGTGCGTGAATGGATGCGCGAGTAAAACGTCCGCCGTCGGCGGGCAGCGCGCCGTCAAAGTAGCCCGGCAAAAACACTTGAACTTTTTCGCAGCTTAGATTTTTTGTTTTCACGTTCGGGTCTCGTACCGCGGTTGCACTCATTTCGCACCTCCCGCCGAAAATCCCGCCGCATGGCGTCCGTCCGGCGTCCAACCTGAAATTCCATTTGCTGCTACCGCATGTTCGCGCTTAGCGCCAGATGAATCAGAAGACGAATCAGCGGCCGCCGATTTCCCCGCGTTAATCTCAGTAACCCCCATTTCACCAACATGTTGCGACGCCCGTTGCTCCGTTTGCTCCGAGTGGTGATCATGAGACATCTCATGCAAAACGGGCTCAAGTATTTCTCTCAGCGCGCGCCGGCCACGCAGCACTCTTGATTTCACCGTGCCCACTGAAACATCCAAAACTTCGCTGACCTCTTCGTACGAAAGTCCTTCCAGGTCCCGCAAGATCACCGTCGCGCGATATGCTTCCGGCACTTGCATCAACGCGTGCTGCACAACTTCCCGCATTTCCTGCGCCGCCAAAGAATCGTAGGGCGATTCGGTATGCGACTCCGGCTCGACAAATCCCGCGTCGGCTTCCCGTTCCGCTTCCAGCGAAATCTGCTGCCGCGAGTGACGCCATCTCCACCGCTTGTGATTCAGCGCTTCGCGCACACCGATGCGATAGAGCCAGGTTTTCAGTGAACTGCCTCGGCGGAATCCGCGAATGCCGCGAAACGCCTTTAGGAAAACTTCCTGCGTACAGTCGGCAGCGTCGGCAGAATCCGCGAGCATGCCATAAAGAAGGCTGAATACCGGGCCGTGGTAGTGGGTGACAAGCCAGTCAAATGCTTCGTCAGAGCCCGACTGCAGCTCCGCGACGAGATCAGCTTCGTCCCGGCCCCATGGGAGTACGTGCGCCACGTCAGACACGCTACCCACCTTTCCAACCCCGCGCTTCAAGGGTCTTTCAGGCCGATTACCCGCGCCGCTCGCTTAGCGGTTTCCCGCCGTAGCAGCGCTTTCTACTACATTGGACACCGGCCAGAGGAAATAGTTCCCCATATGATTGTGTTCCTCTCGAGAAAATTTCGCAATAGTACAGGAGTGGTACTGACGGCTGGTACCGCTTTGGCCCGCCTGATCGAGGCCTAATCTGTCCGGAGGGCTATTATCGGCGAAATAGATGCCGCGCGGACGGCCGGAATGATGGCGGCAAAAAATGCTGCGATGGCAAGCGCGCTGGCGGCAACAGTCAGAGCAAATGGATCCCAACTGGAGACGCCGTAGAGTTCCGATGAGATCAACTTCCCAGCACCGATGGCGAGCGGGAGGCCGAGGATCAAGCCCATTGCGACGCGTAAGAACGCGCCCTGCAAAATTAATTGCACAACGTTCGCGCGATTCGCGCCGAGCGCCATACGAATACCAATCTCATTGGTTCGCTGTGCGACGGTGTACGCGGTGACACCATAGAGACCGATCACCGCGAGCACCAGTGCGACGATTCCGAAAAGGCCGGCCAAACCGGCGACCGCGCGCTCCTGATCGAACGAAAGATCCACCATCTGACGCATCGTCCGAACACTTGTAATTGTCAGATTTGGATCTAGATCCGCCAGCGTTTTGTTGAGCAATGGTTCAAGCACGCCGGGTGGGATATTCGTTACCAACATGATTCCGCTGATGAAGTGTGATTGCACTTCAACTCTTTTCATCACGTCGTCGGGCGGGTAATCAACATTTTGAGCGAGCGGCACATAAAACATCGGCTGCGCCGGACGAGTCAAATTGTAGCCGGCAAATTTCGCGTCGCCCACTACGCCAACAATTCGGAAAGTGCCGGCGTTCCGAAGCAGATCCAAACCGAAATGTTGATCCAGCGGATTTTCAGTGCTCTTGAAAAATCGTTTCACGAACGCTTCATTCACGATAGCCACCGGCGCGGTCGTTTCGTTATCGGCTTTGGTAAAGGCGCGCCCGCGCAATACAGGAATGCCAAAGTTCTGAAGATAGTCGGCACTCACGCGATCCCAGGACGACCCGGTGCTGTCGTTCACGCCCGGAGTCGGATGCCCCAGAATAAAAACGCCTTCTCCCCAGTTGTCGGTTAGCGGATTGTACAGCGCCAGACCAACTCCCTGAATTCCTGGCACGCGCTGCAGATTTTCTTCCATCTGGCGGTAAAGCGCGCTCAACTTTGGCAATGGATAATCGGCGGGCGGGTTATGCAACGTCACACTTACGCGCCCTGAAATTTGATAGCCGAAATCCTGATGCTCCATATTGTTCAGGCTTCGCGCCAACATTGTCGCGCCCGCAACCAGTACAACTGACAACGTGGCCTGCACGATTAACAACGCTCGGCGCGCGAACGTGGAACGATCTCGCGTTGCCCGGCCTGATCCGCGCAGTGCTTCCGCCGGATCTGTGCGCGTCGCAAACCATGCCGGTGCGGCGCCGAAGATCACTCCCGTTATTAGCGCCAACGCGAAAGCGAAAACCAACACCATCAGCGACGGCGTTGTTTGAATCGGCAGGAAGTGCGCGCTCTGAAACGCCAGATCAAGCAACAATCGTGCGGCTGCCATGGCCACCAGAAGTCCGGCAATTCCGCCGCCAATCGCGAGTAGTACGCTCTCCGTCAGCGCCTGAACAATAATTTGTCTCCGCGTTGCACCGATTGCGAGCCGCACCGCAGTTTGTCCACGGCGCGCCGCCGCCCGTGCCAGTTGCAGGTTCGCCACATTGGCGCATGCGATCAGCAACACCATTCCGCAAACGGAAAGCAGAATTCGCAGGCTCCGCTCGTATTGATCTTTCAGTATCCCCACGCCGGCGCCCGCCGGCACGACGTTAATCACCTGTTGAGGAAGCCTGTGAATTACACCGGGCATCCAGTCGGCAGGATATCCCGAATCATGTTGCAGCCAAACGCGGAGCACGCCCGTCAGCCGCGGAGCGATTCCTGCAATAGAAGCTCCGGGGCGCAAACGACCGATGACCCTCAACCATGCGGAGACGGGTTGATTCAGCAGCGCCGATGTCCCGTCAATGACTGGTTCCTGTTGCAGAGGAATCCAAATATCCGGCGGATCGCCGCGCAATGTTTCGCCGAAAAATCCGGGCGGCGCGACGCCAATCACCGTGAACGGATGACCTTCGACGACAAATGTGGATCCGACAACCGTTGGATCGCTGCCATAGCTGAGCTGCCACGCGCGATGACTGACAACCGCGACGAGTGGAGATCCGGGCGTGTCATCTTCCGCCTTGAACACGCGGCCACCAAAGGATCCGACGCCGAGCGTTGAAAAATAATTTCCGGTGACGTATTCGGAGCGGAGCGGACGCGCGGACTCTTCAACTCCCTGACGCCGTACGCTCAAGCGTCGAAGGCCGGCCTGGAACGCCGCCAGCTGTTCAAATTCCGGCGTCTGGGACTGCAGCAACTGGTACAGAGGGAACGAAAACATTCCCCATCGATCCTGAGGTCCCCCCTGAACGCAGCAATCGTCGCCGTCACCGACGCGATATAGCGTCGCAGGATTCGCAACGGGCAACGAGCGCAACATCACGGCATTAATTAAAGTGAATATTGCTGTGGTCCCGCCGATGCCGAGAGCAAGAGTAAGGATCGCGGTTGCCGTAAACACAGGCGATAGCCGGAACTGGCGCAGCGCGTAGCGAAAATTGCCCGGAAGATTTTGCATTTCGAGACGTTAGACGTGAGGTGCGCGTGGATCGTCACTAAACAAGCGCACGATTCCGCGCGATTGACCGTCATACTCTCGTGCTATAGAATCGGTTGGAACATCGCACGCTGATAGCTTGCATCGCACAACGGTGGGGCCGTGGCGCAGTTGGGAGCGCGCCTCGATGGCATCGAGGAGGCCGTGGGTTCGAATCCCATCGGCTCCACCAAATAATTCGCAAGCTTTTTCTCTACATTATGCGCGGGCTCTTTCCGCGTAACTCTGGCGTAACCTTCGCAGCTTCAGACTCCGCCGCAGCATTCTCCAAAATCACTATTGGATCATCGGCCCACGTTCGCCGCACGTCGGCCTCAACCTGTTCTTGGCGCTCGCGCACCCACGGCGCGTAATGTTTTTCCGTGACCTTCACGCTGGAGTGCCCGAGCGCGACGGAAATGCGTTCGAGGGGTACGCCTTTCAAAAGCAAACCCACTGCGAACGTGTCTCGGAATCTGTGCGCGTGCCCGTTCGGGATCCCCGCGTCCTCAAACAGGTCTCTCAGCTTCGTTTGCCAGTCAGTGACAGCGGTTTGTAACTTGCAGTTGCCATTCCAGAAAAAATAACTCTCGCTGCGCCGCGGCGTCACATCAAGCGCTTTCAATAAAAATTCCGGAACAGGAAGGTGGACGTGAGTTCCCGTCTTTTGCGTGTAGAGCCTGAGCTTTCCGTCGGCGATCCGCTCGACGGGACATCCCACAGCGTCGCCGATGCGAAGTCCCGTGTAACGCAAAAATAAAATCAGCGTGCGCAGCCGAAGATTGTTGGATCGCGCTTCGCCTTTTCCGGTCGCGGCTTTTTTTGAAGCCTCGTCGAGGATCGCTGTCATCTGTTCTTTAGTGAAGGGCAGGGTCGGTGCCGGCGCAACGCGCGGGCTCTTTAGTTTCGATCCGAGATTTTCGGCGATCCAACCATTGTCGCGCGCGAAACGGAAAAAACTTCTCAATCGCTCAAGATGCTTCAGCGCCGTCAAATTACTGAGCTTCCACCCACCGCGGAATTTGGTCAGGTCTTGAACGCTTAAATCGGAGAGCGCCGATATCCGGAATGATGTCGCGAATCGTTCAAGGTTTCCGAGCAGTCGCTTGTAATTTGCGATCGTACCGGACGAAAGATTTCGAGCCTTCGCATCGGCGAGGAACTGTTCGCACGCGTGCGCGATCGTCATTGCCTCCGCCTGCTCCGCGCGTAACGGCAATTGGCCGGCCGCTTCCCAGTCACGGATCTGGCGCGAGCCGCGTTCCCAATCAGTCGTGCCGAGCGAGCACCAAATCTTCTCGCTTCCGATCGCGCCCTTAACCCAGACGGGACAGTGACACCTGCGATAGGCCCATCCTTCGGCGGCGTGCGCGCAACTTTTTTTGTGCCGTCTGTAAATTGTCAGCATTGGGCGAAGTCTCCGGACTCGCGGACCGCGTTTTCGCCGTCCGGATTTTTTAAGGCGCGCGATTTCTGATATTTCCTCACGCCGAGTCGAATTGCAATTCCCGCGTCGCGCGGATTGAGTTTGTACTTTTCCGGCGTCAGTCTCCGTGCGATCTCAGGCCACTTTTTTCCTTCCTCTCGAAAGTTCAACGCGGCGATCCAGATTTCCGTCCTAGTTGAGCGTTTGCCGGCGCGCGCGCGTTTCAATTTTTCAAGGAACTCCGGGCCGCTTAACCCTCGGATTTCTTCATGATTGAATATTCCGAGAGAAACTGCAGATCGCTTTGCTTGTCCCAAGTTTCGCTTCTCGACATATTTGGGATCCGCCGCCATCGCCTTGCTTCTTTGGCTCTGTGCAGCGCGCGCCTCTGGCGTGCCTCTCGTTTTTTTCAGCAATTCGCTAATTTTTTTTCGCGTTTCAGGCCTTCTACCACCCTCAAGTAGAGGGGCAAGCCGCTGTTTTTTTTCTTCTGGGCCCAGCGAGCCCCATAATCGTTTCATCGCGGAACTCCTCAAAAGGCACAACGCGGGTGTGGTCGCCTCCTTCGCAGCGGCGCTTCTATTCAAGCGCGCTTCCGGAGTCTCGTTCCCGATTTTCATTGCAGCTCGCATCGCTTGCGCTTTCTCCTTATCCTTCCACTCCGATTTTTTTCGCGCGCGCGCGCGCTTTCGCTCGGCCCTGCCTGCGGGAGTGAGAAAATATTTTTTGCGTCCGGCACTTTTGTTCGCCTTGACGGTTGGATCGTTCGCGAGCACTCGTTGCACAGCCCTAAGTTTCGCCTTCACCTCGGGCCTCGCTAGCGCGGCCTTCATGTTCGCGACCCGCTCCTCGCGTTCCCGTGGCGATAGCCTCGCTCACACATTTTTCGCCGATGCGCTGTTCCCCATTATTTTGTTCGGCCTTTCGGCTCTTCGCATACGCGGGGCTTGCGCCCCCGCCCTTTGCGATAATTTCGTTGCATATATTTCCGAACGCGCTCGATGTCGGCACCGGACCAATGGTGAAAAATTCCCTGCCCGAAATTCACAGTCGCCGGACGGCGAACAGAGCCCGCGGCGAGCCATCGTTGCAGCGTCGCGCGAGAGATTCCAACCTGCTTCGCTACTTCAGAAGTCGATAGATATTTCATATGAGGCAAGGTTGTCTCATATTTGGGACCGTCCCGCAATGGGTAACTAGGCTAGTTACCCACTTTTTGTGGGTAACT
>DATBYL010000004.1:0-5699 GCA_036513735.1 Candidatus Acidiferrales bacterium | reverse complement strand
CGGCTCGCTAGGCTGCTGGTCCGCAGGAGTTCTTGCGGATCGCTGGGGACGCACGCGCACCGCCTCTGCTTCCATGATCATCAGCGGCGCTTGCGCGTTGGGAATCGGCGCGCTCGCAAATTATTCTCTCGCGCTAACTCTGATCCTCGGCGTCATCTGGGGATTCGCCGTCGTCGCAGATTCCGCGCAATTTTCCACCATGGTCACCGAATGCGCCGACCAAAGTTACGTCGGCACAGCGCTCACTCTGCAACTCGCAATCGGTTTCACGCTTTCCGTCACAACCGTGTGGCTTGTCCCCGTCCTAAAAGATTTGCACGGATGGCCCTGGGCCTTCGCCGCCCTGGCTCCCGGCCCCGCCCTAGGAGTGATCGCCATGATCCGACTCCTACGCTCTCCCGACGCCGCCAAAATTGCTCACGGCCGCGGGTGAGATTCGGAATCTGCGTCCTGTGTTTGAACTATCGGGCTGCAACCAGCGGCGATCAAGAGGGCCAGTAGCGGAGAAAACAGAACCGCGATGAGCATGAACGCAAAATCATTAAGTCCTTTGCGTTCAGCGTAGCGCCCGACGGCAAACGCGAGGCCAAGCCAAACTGCGGTGGCTGCCACTAGGACGATAATCCAAAAAATCGGAGGACCCCACATTTGAACCTCCCTTAATTTTGAAATGAAGGGCGAACGTGGCCTTAATCAACAATGATATCAAATTCGGTTATTTTGCTCTCGCTACTTTTTCGCGTGCACCTCATCCTTAATCAGCTCCCCACCCTTCATCACAAAAACCACATGCTCCATCGTCGAAATATCCTTCAGCGGATCGCCGCTCACCGCAACAATATCCGCAAATTTCCCAGCTTCAATTGTGCCCGTATCCTTCGCTGAGCCGAGCAAATCCGCCGCGTTCACCGTCGACGCCTGAATCGCTCGCAGCGGACTCATTCCGCCGTGAACCAGCGCGCCGAATTCCCGCGAAACAAATTCCGGATCGTCGTCAACTCCGTAAGCAATTTTCAAATGATGTTTCAGCGCCAAAGTGAACGCCGGTTGCTGCGCCGCCAAAATTGCTTTCCCTTTCGCCGCGCTAATTGGATCGATGCCAAGTTCAGTTCCGTTTTCCGCACCATGTTGAAATGTAAAAAGCGTCGGCACTAACCACGTTCCTTTTTTCTCCATCAGTGACGCGCCTTCCTCATCCAGCATCGTTCCGTGTTCAATCGAATCCACGCCTGCACGCACAGCCGCTTTTATTCCAACGGTTCCTTCTGCGTGTGCCATCACATGTTTTCCTGCGCGATGAGCAATCTCCACCGCTCGCGCCATTTGTTCTTCGCTCAATTCCTGCACGGTGTAATCGCTGAAAATATCCATCACGCCGCCGGTGGCCATCAATTTGATCCAGTCGGCGCCATATTTAATGTCGTGACGCACCGCGTCATTCACCTCATCCACTGTGTTCGCAATATTCGCGCCGCGCGGCTGCGCTTGATCCGGTGCGAGCGGATCGTTGTCACCGTGTCCGCCGGTAACGCTGATGAAATTTCCCGATGAAACAATTCGCGGCCCGCGAATCAGTCCCTTGCGAATTGCATCGCGCAACGCGATTTGTCCGTAAGACGCATCGCCTTCGCCCGCTTCGCGCAAAGATGTGAATCCGTGGTCCAGCCAAATCTGCAAATTGTGCACGCCATAAAGCGCCTGCATCGGTGACGACATTCGCAGCGGCCCGGTTGGCGATTGATCCTTCCAGTTCCCCAAAATATGAGCGTGACAATCGGCCAGCCCCGGCAAAACCGTTTGCCCCGAAAGATCAATCACCTCCACGCCAGCCGGTGCCGAACGTCCAACGCTCACAATGCGATCTCCTTCCACCACAATAAAAACATCCGACGCATAATTTCCCGTCCGCACATCCAACAATTTCCCCGCATGAATTGCCAAACGCGCTGGCGCCTTCACCGACGTGATGATCACCGGCCCCTTCGACACATCCTGCGCGGAAACCATTGTTGCAGCGCACAAAACCGCACAGATAAAAACACAAATCTTCGCAAATTTATTTTTCACGGAAAATCCTCCAGCGGAATTACGTCAGTAGTTGCGGAGTGTATTCGCCAAATGGAGGAAACGCAACGCGTCGGTGATTGTTAGTACGAGGATTCGTGCCTGACACTAATGCTCTAATCGAAGAAACTTGGCACTTCTGGAAACGGAAACTTGTCGCCGTATTTTTCCCACCACACTTTCCATTCGGTCAGCTCCACATCGCGTTGTTTCGTCGCCGCGTCGCAATCGAGTTTCGGTGCATCCGGAACTCCCGCTTTCTTCGCCTGGCCGGCCAGACTTGTCAGGGAGTCCATCGCACCGCATCGAACAGTAGGGAACGTATGACTTGCTACCTGAATCAGAGACGGCACACCGGCGCGGCCGATTCTGTCCAGCGCGAAATCAAGAAATTGCGAATCCCCGTTGCCATACGTGGAAGGTGTATATGAAGCAACGATCTCTTTCAGAATTGCGGTCCGTGTCTCCGCGCTTGATGGTCCGAACATATCCGCTAGAATCCACCCGACCGCATACTTAAGTTCGTTGGATTGCCCCTGTTTTATCCGCAGCTGCATATATTGTGCAACTCGATCATCGAATTTCTCTGACCCGTGGAGGAATTTTCTTTCGTCTTCGTTCATGTCCCGTAATTTGCCGGCAAGAAATCTCGCGCCTACGTCTCCGGATTGAACAAAGTAGTCTCGAATCTCTCGCTCTTCACGCTTATCCGCGAGGTTGATGGTAGGTTTTGGGTCCGGAAACATCAGCTTTTGCAGTCGCTGATACTTTTTCGCGAAGTCTTGTTCTTGAGTTGATGCGAATAATCTAGAAGGGAATATTCCGAGTAGGAGGGTTAGTGAAATGGTGAGCGCTATCCCGCGGCGTGATAGGCGAGTTGTGCGATTCATTCTGTTTTTCGATGTTGACATGCGCAGCGACTTGCCAACGTGCGCCCCTAGGAACTCGCTCTCGAATCCACTTCGCTCCGCAGCGCCGCAATAAATTCATCCAGCGGCTTCGCGCCCTGATCGCCCTTCGTGCGGTGACGCACGCCCACAGTGCCCGCTTCGGCTTCGCGTCCGCCGACCACGAGCATGTAGGGAATTTTCTGCATCTGCGCGTCGCGGATTTTCGCCTGCAATTTTTCGTTGCGGTCATCCAGATGCGCGCGGAATCCGGCGGCCTTCAGTTTTTCCAGCACTTGCTTGGCGTAGTCCTGAAATTTTTCGCTGAGCGGCAACACGCTGGCTTGCACCGGCGCGAGCCACGCCGGGAATGCGCCGGCATAATGTTCAATTAAAATTCCAAAAAATCTTTCGACGCTGCCGAGCAGCGCGCGGTGCACCATCAGCGGTTGATGGCGTGCGCCATCTTCGCCCACATATTCCAAACCAAATCGTGGCGGCAAATTGAAATCGAATTGCACGGTGCTCAATTGCCACGGACGTCCAATCGCGTCAATCAATTTCATGTCAATTTTCGGGCCGTAGAATGCCGCTTCGCCTTCCATGCGTTTGAAGGGAACATTCAAACGGGTCAGCGTATCGGAAAGCGCGGCAGTTGCGCGTTGCCAATCTTCCGGTTTTCCGGCGTAATTTTCCGGATGCGCCGCGTCCCAATCGGAAAGTTCGATTTCAAATTTATCGAAGCCGAAAGTTTTCATTACCGCGAAAGCAAAATCCACGCAGCCTTCCACTTCCGATTCGATTTGCGAAGGCATGCAGAAAATATGGGCATCATCCTGAGTAAATCCGCGCACGCGCAGCAATCCGTGCAGCACGCCGCTGCGTTCATAACGGTAGACAGTTCCGAATTCCGCCAATCGCATCGGCAATTCGCGGTAACTCCGCAGCCGTGAACGATAAATTAAAATGTGCCCCGGACAATTCATGGGTTTCAACTGGTAATCGGCTTTTTCCACTTCGATCGCGCCGAACATATTGTCTTTGTAAAATCCGGTGTGTCCGCTGGTGTTCCACAACTCCTGCAGCATAATGTGCGGAGTGAAAACCAGATCGTAGCCGCGCTTCAATTGTTCGTCGCGCAGCCAATCCTCAATAATTTTGCGAATCAGCCCGCCCTTGGGATGCCAGAAAATCAGTCCCGGCCCGGCGGCTTCTTCAATGCTGAAAAGTTCCAGCTCCGGACCAAGCCTGCGATGATCGCGCCGCTTCGCTTCTTCCAAACGATGCAAATATTCGTCCAGCTCTTTTTGATTGATGAAGCACGCGCCGTAAATCCGCTGCATCTGCGGATTTCCCTCTTGTCCCTTCCAATACGCGCCGGCAACGCTCATCAATTTGAACGCCTGAATTTTCCCGGTGGATGGAATGTGCGGGCCGCGGCAGAAATCCATGAATTTTCCGGTGGTGTAAAAAGAAACCATCGGGTCGGTGGCTTTTTCTTCAATCAGTTCGCACTTAAAAATTTGATTCGATTTTTTGTAAAGCTCGAGCGCCTCGGCCTTAGGAAGATATTTCCGCTCGTTTGGCACATTGCGCGAAGCAATGTCGTGCATGCGCTTTTCAATCGCCGCCAAATCTTCTTCGTTGAACGGCTGCTCGCGCATGAATTCGTAAAAAAATCCCGTGTCGATTGGCGGCCCGATGCCCAGCTTCACATCCGGATAAAGTTCCAGCACGGCGGCAGCCAGCAAATGCGCGGCTGAATGGCGGAAAACAAAAAGCGCGTCGGGATCTTTCTCGGTAAGAATGGCAAGCGCCGCGTCGCGTTCGATGGGACGCGAAAGATCAATCAATTCGCTCGCGCTCACCTCATTCGCATTTCCAGACGCAGCATCTTCCGCAGCTCCGGGTCCCGGCCCGGGCTTCACTCCGTAAGTAACGCGCGCCACAAGCGCGGCGCTCGCCAGCCGTGGTGAAATTTGTTTCGCCACATCCAAAGCTGTAGTGCCGCGCGGCACGTCCAAAACCTTGCCATCGGGCAATGAAATGAAAATATTATCCATGCGGCCTTTCGGAATCTAAATAATGTATTACGCTAGCAAGGCAATGCGGATGGGTCAAGCGCCGGAGGGTTTGTAGCTTCGATAGCAGGCACGCGCAATTCAAATGCACTTAAAGATTCAAATCCGCAAAGCCGTCGCAGCAGATATTGCAACGTTGCGCGCGCTGATTGACGCCTCCGTCCGCGGATTGCAATCCGACGATTACTCGCCCGCGCAAATCGAAGGCGCACTCAAAAGTGTATTCGGCGTCGATTCCCAACTCATCGCCGACGAAACATATTTCGTCGCCGAAGCTAAGTCGGAAATGAAAACTGAAAGCGCGGAAGTAATCGCAGTCGGCTGCGGCGGATGGAGCAAACGCAAAACTCTTTTCGGCGGCGATCAGTGGACCAACAGAACAGATTCGCTGCTCGATCCTCGCACCGACGCCGCGAAAATCCGTTCGTTTTTCGTGCATCCGGAATGGCCGCGCCAGGGAATCGGCAGCGCTATTCTAGAAACTTGCGAATCGGCCGCGAAATCCGCGGGATTCATGCGCGCAGAAATGGGCGCCACATTAACCGGCGTGAAATTATTTCAGGTCAGAGGCTACGTTCCGCTGGAGTCCATCGAAATTCCGCTCGAGAACGGTGCGACGCTCCCCGTCGTCCGTATGACAAAACAATTGTAGCCGAAGGTAAGAAGC
>DATBYL010000003.1:0-3370 GCA_036513735.1 Candidatus Acidiferrales bacterium | reverse complement strand
CTGCAAATACCGGAAGCGGCACAGTGGAAATTTCACAAACCGCGCCGGGCGATGTGCATGTGGAATCCGGCTCCGGCGATGTTGAGTTGCATGGCGTGCAAGGACGTGTGCGAGTTCATACAGGCAGCGGAAGTTTGCACGCGGAAGGAAAACCGACTGGCGATTGGGATTTGCATACCGCATCTGGTTCGGTGACGTTGCGATTGCCGGCCGACGCCGCATTTAATTTGGAAGCCAGCACCGGCTCCGGAAATATCAGCACGACGCACGAACTGACCGTGACCGGCATAATCGGCGGACGCCACGAGCTGCACGGAAAAGCTCATGGAGGCGGCCCGGTGATTTCCGCGCACACGTCTTCGGGAAGCATTCGCGTAGAATAGAGGCGAGGCGGATTCTGGCGGGCCGGACCTCCCGGCTCGCCGGAAAATTCCGCCGGCAAGGCGACCCGGAGGACGCGGTTCTCAACGATCGAATGAAAAACTCCAATCCCGCAGCCACGCGAGTGCTGGTTGCCGATGACCAACCCGATGTCCGCGAAGCTCTGCGGCTGCTTCTGAAAAATGAAGGATACGAAATTCAGCCGGCTGCGTCGCCAGCCGAAATTATTGCCGCGCTGGAGGCACGCGAATTCGATATCGTGCTGATGGATTTAAATTACGCGCGGGATACCACATCTGGCGCGGAAGGCCTGGATTTGCTGATGCGCATTCAGGCCATCGATAGCGCCCTTCCGGTGATCGTGATGACGGCGTGGGGCAGCGTGCAACTTGCGGTGGAAGCGATGCGTCGAGGCGCGAGAGATTTCATTCAGAAGCCGTGGGAAAATGCGCGGCTGCTTGCGATCGTCCGCACACAAGTTGAATTACGGCAATCATTGCGCAGACAAATTCGGTTAGAAGCGGAAAATAAACTTCTTCGTTCTGATTCGATGCCGACGCTGATCGCGGAATCGGAAGCGATGCGGCCGGTGCTGGAATTAATCGCGCGAGTGGGACCATCGGATGCGAACGTTCTCGTCACCGGCGAACATGGAACTGGAAAAGAAGTTGTTGCGAAGGCGCTTTATGCGCTATCGCCGCGCTCGACGAAACCGCTTGTCACCGTAAACGCGGGCGGACTTTCTGAAGGAATTTTCGAGAGCGAACTTTTCGGCCACGTGAAAGGCGCGTTCACCGACGCGAAGATGGATCGCGTCGGGCGATTTGAGTTGGCCGAAGGCGGCACGCTTTTTCTGGACGAAATTGCGAACGTGCCCATGAATTTGCAGGCGAAACTTTTGCGCGTGCTGGAAACCGGCGAAATGGAACGCGTCGGATCTTCTAAGACGCGCCGAGTTGACGTGCGAATTCTGGCCGCAACAAACGCTGATGTGGATGCCGAAGTTGCCGCCGGAAGATTTCGTCAGGATTTATTGTTCCGCTTGAACACAATTGAAATTCATTTGCCCGCATTGCGCGAGCGCCGCGAAGATATCCCGCTGCTTGCGAATCACTTCTTGCGTGCGTACGCTCAGCGCTATCGAAAAACTCTTACTGGATTTGACGCCGCCGCGATGCAAGCTCTGCACGAACACATGTGGCCGGGAAATGTGCGCGAATTGGATCACGCAATCGAGCGCGCCGTATTGCTGGCGCAAGGAAATCAAGTGCGCGCTTCGGATTTAGGTTTGCGCGCTACGCCGGGAACAGGAATTGCCCGTCTGGAAGAAATGAATTTGGAAGATGTCGAGCGTTACCTTGTGCAGAAAACACTTTTGCGATTTGACGGAAACGTCAGCCAGGCTGCCGACGCGCTGGGGCTTAGCAGGAGTGGACTCTATCGCCGCATGCAGAAGTACGGACTTTCCGCATGAACAAGCTCTTCCATGAGCGCCATATACTACTGCTGGCGCTGGTGGCGGGGCTTCCCGGATCACTCGCTGGAATTATTCTTCTTTGGATTGGATACCACGCCGGAACCTATCGCGCGCTGACCTGCTGGACCCTCACGCTTGTAATCGTCGGCGTGTGGCTCGGCTTCGCGGCTTCTGTGAAAAATAAAGTAGCGTTCCCGCTGCAAACGCTTTCCAATTTAATTGCCGCAATGCGTGAGGGAGATTTTTCCATTCGCGGACGTGGTGGCGCATCTCCGGATGCGCTGGGCGAAGTAATTCGCGAAGTGAACGCGCTGGGCGTAACTTTGCGCGAGCAGCGGCTTGGCGCGGTGGAAGCGACGACTCTTCTGCGAAAGGTTGTGGAAGAAATTGACGTGGCCATGTTCACCTTCGACGGCACGCAACATTTGCGCGTGGTGAATCGCGCGGCCGAAAGATTAATCGGATTGCCTTCAGAAAGAATGCTCGGCCGAACCGCCGCTGAGCTGGGATTGGCCAGTTGCTTGGAAGGCGAGCCGGCGCGAACACTTGAAATCAGTTTTCCCGGCGCAACCGGCCGCTGGGGAATGCGCCGCAGCACATTTCGCGAAGGCGGACTGCAGCATAATTTGCTAGTGCTTTCGGATTTGAGCCGTGCGCTGCGTGAAGAAGAACGGCAAGCGTGGCAGCGGCTGATTCGCGTGCTTGGTCATGAACTGAATAATTCCCTCGCGCCAATTCAAAGCGTTTCAGAGAGTATGGAAAGTTTATTGCGCCGCTTGCCAGTGCCGCAAGAATGGCCTGCCGACGCTTCCTCGGATATGCAAAGCGGATTCAGCATTATTCGCGCGCGTTCCGAAGCGCTCGGAAGATTTATGGGCGCATATGCTCGGCTGGCCCGGCTTCCACAGCCGCAGCTTGGGCCGGTGGATGTTGCGCGATGGATTGCGCGGACAGTCAGCCTTGAGCAGCGATTGAGCGTGAGCGTAGTTCCCGGCCCGCGATTAATTATTTCCGCGGATGGCGATCAACTCGATCAATTGCTGATTAATTTATTGCGGAATGCAACAGACGCGGCACTGGAAACGCATGGCGGAGTGCGCGTTGGCTGGACGCGCAGCGCTGATACGATCGAAGTGTTTGTGGAAGATGACGGCCCCGGACTCTCCAACACGGCGAATCTTTTCGTTCCGTTTTTCACGACGAAGCCCGGCGGCTCGGGAATTGGTCTTGTGCTGAGCCGGCAAATTGCTGAAGCACATGGAGGGAGTCTTGCGCTCGTGAATCGCGTGGATTCGCATGGATGCCGCGCGCGGTTGCGGCTGCCCATTGATGTGCAATAATTAAATCTCGGAAACGTCCGTGCTCACCTCATTAAGACTCATCAACGCGGAAATAATCGAATGCCGGAAATGTCCTCGCCTCGTGCGCTATCGCGAGGAAATCGCGCGCGTAAAACGCCGCGCGTACCGAGATCACGATTACTGGGGCAAGCCGGTTCCCGGATTCGGCGAT
>DATBYL010000002.1:0-14779 GCA_036513735.1 Candidatus Acidiferrales bacterium | reverse complement strand
CCGGGGCTGGATCGCTGGGATTTCTTGGATGATCTTCCACATCGGCGGCGAATGCGGCGATGCGGCCATCGAGTGGAAGAATGCTTACAAGCGCTGCGTCTTTTACGCCGGGCATGGCCAGGACGCGATTCGTTAACTCGTCGTAAAAGTTTTGACATCGACCGGCGCTGGGGCAAAAAGAATTATTCGGTGTGATGCGCGCGGTGATGATGGATTCGGATTGGAATCCCGGATTTACGCGAACTAATTCCCACAGACTTTTTACGAGCAGGCCCGCGCCGATTACCAGAACGAAAGCCAGAGAAATTTCCGCGATGGCCAGCCCGCTGCGCAGCCGATGACTTGAGCCGGGCGCTGTGCTGGCCGAATGCCGACCACCTTTTTTCAGTGATTCGGTTAAGTCGATCTTCGCAGCGAAAAGAGCAGGCGCAAGACCCGAAATAATTCCGGTGATGAGCGCGATGGACGCGGTGAATGCGAGAACGCGCCAATCAATGGTGATACTTGCGAGGCGCGGAGTGTCCGCCGGTAAAATTACTTTCAGCCACTTGAGGCCTTCCACTGCGAGAAACATTCCCAATGCGCCACCACAAATTGCGAGCAGTGCGCTTTCCGTGAGCAATTGTTGGAAAATTCTGCGGCGATCGGCGCCGAGCGCGGCTCTGACCGCCATTTCTCGTTGACGCGTGACGCCGCGAGCGAGAAGGAGATTCGCTACGTTGGCGCAGGCGATTAAAAGCACCAGACAAATTGCACCGAGCAAGACAAATAATTTCGTCTGAACGTCGCCGGTGATTTGAGCCTGTAATGAAATTACGGAAGCTCCGCCCCAAATGCTATCCGGCATTTTCCATGGGAACGCGGCCCGAAGTTGCGGAAGGGCGGCGCGAAATTCGGAATGCGCTTGCGCGATGGGCACACCGTTCCGCAGACGGCCGACGACGGGCATGAAGCCAGCGCCCCAATATGTGCCGGTATTTCTCGGGTCGAGATGCAGCGGCACCCAGAGCTGAGTTTTTGGTGAAGGAAATTGAAAATCGGCGGGCATGACGCCGACGATTTCGCGATTCACGCCATCGAGAGAGATTTGTTGGCCGACTACATTTGGATCGCCGCCGAGTATCCTCTGCCAAAACGCGTTGCTGAGAATGACGACATTGTCGTTACCGGGATGATCTTCGCCCATCGCGAAAATTCGCCCCAACTCGGGTTTCGCATCGAGGATGGAAAAAAAGTCCGCAGAGACGGAAGTTCCGTAAAGACGCGATGGCTCGCCACGACCTGTGAGATTAAATTCCGCGCCTTCCAGGTATCCTCCGACGTCCATTGTCCTGAGCATTTTCTGCAAAGCAACGATCGAGCCCTGAGCGTAGGAATCTGTCACGGCGACGAGGCGGTCTGGTTGCGAATATGGAAGAGGACGCAGAAGAATTCCGTTCACTAAACTGAAAATCGCGGTGTTAGCGCCGATGCCGAGGGCTAGAGTGAGGACGGCAACGATTGTGAAGCCGGGAGATTTAAGTAACATGCGCGTGCCATAACGCACGTCCTGTAGGAATTGTTCGAGCCAGCGAAAACTCCACACACCACGGCTGTCTTCGTTGAGAAGCGTCACGTTTCCGAATTCGCGATGGGCGGCGTGGCGCGCTTCCTTTTCGGACATACCTGCGCGGATATTTTCTTCGGTCTTCAGCTGAAGATGATGCTGCATTTCTTCTGAAAGCCCGCGCGCAAATGCGGAGTGTTCGCGCAGATGAAATATTCGTCTGAATAATTCGGCTAATTTCTTCATGACAGTTCCCTTCTCTGCGCGCTACGCGGGCTGCACGATTCGTAGAATTGCTTCCAACAAATTTTCAAATTCGGCCACTTCTTCGACGAGCTGCTTGCGGCCAGCGGCGGTCAGCTTGTAGTAGCGAGCACGGCGGCCGGTTTCGGAATCGCGCCAGGCACCGTTGATTAGGCCTTTGACGGCCAAGCGCTGCAGGGCGGGATAGAGGGAACCTTCTTCGACGCGGAGCACGTCACGCGAAATTTGTTTTATGTATAGCGCGATGCCGTAGCCGTGCATGGGCTCGTCATTGCGGTCGAGAGTTTTAAGGATGAGCATTTCCAGAGTGCCGGGGAGGAGATCGCTTTTGCGAGATGTGGCGTCTTTGACCATAGTCCTTCCATCCATAGGCTATCTATGCTTTCGTGTTGAAGGATAAGACGCCGGACAGAGGAAAACGTCACGTGATTTTTTGAGGAAATTTTGTTCGAGCGGCTATTTCTTCGGGCGGATTTCGATTTCCACTTCTGAGCCTTCGGGAAGGTTCAGCGGTTCGTTTGGATAGAGAGCGCCGTTCTTAACGTGCGCTCGGATTGTTCGACCTGTATGAGCGGAATGCAATGCAGATGAAGACGGCGTTGCGTTCGATGAATTTGGGCGCGATATTGCCGGTGCCGTGGGCGACGTTATTACGCGAGCGCTCGAACTTACTTCGCCGGTGCGATCGAGAGCTACGTTTGCAAGCGCGTCAGCTTCCGAATTTAATTCGCGCGGAATGTGTTCGATGGCGAAGTAGGCGAGTCCCTTGGACTGGCGAATGGCGCGTTCGTGAAGCGGCTTGAGCGATTCACTTTTTACTTTGTAGCGGCCCTGCATCTGGCGTACGAGAAGTTCGGAGTCACTACGGACGCGGAGGCGGGAGATATTCGAGGTGGCACAATAATCGAGAGCGGTGATGAGCGCGAAATATTCTGCGACGTTATTGGTGGCGCGTCCGAGATATTTTCCGAGTTGATAGACAACCGAACCATCAGGCCGATGAATAATTACGGCATACGAAGCCGGACCGGGATTGCCGCGCGATGCGCCGTCAACTTCAGCGGTGAAAACGTCAGTGGGTTTTTCCGGCTCAGCGAACAGGCGCGAGTGAATCTGGGGGCTGCGACGAACCGTCATTTGTGCGATGGAGCGGCGCTGTGCGCGCCGGCTGCTGCGCCGGCTTCCGCCGGCGTGCTGGACATTTGCGGCGCGGAGACTTCGTAATACAAAATTCTGCCACAGGATTCGCAGAACTGAACCTCTTGATTTTCCGGCATGCGAAGAAGTTGATAAATATGCGGACGCATGCGAACGCCGCACTTCATGCACATTTCGTTCAATGCCTGCGCGAGCGCGCCGTGCCGATGAGTGGCGATGCGGTTATATTCCTTGAGCAAATCTTCCGGAATTTCGGCGACGATGGTTGCGCGTTGCGCTTCGGCGGCTGAAAGTTCGGTCTGCTTTTCCGCGCGTTCTTGTTCCAAAACTTTTCGTTCACCGGCAGCGACGGCTTCAGCTTCTTTCAGTCCCGCTTCGCCAGCTTTAATTTGGCGATCAAAATCTTCACCGGCCACCATGCGTTCCAGAAGACGATCTTCGGCGCGCGCCATTTCGGCGTCGGCATTTGTAATTTCATGCTGGAGGGCGCGGAAGGCGTCATTGGTTTTTACTTCATAGCTCTGATCGCGATATTTTTTGCCCTTTTCGCGCCACTGCTCAACGTCTAGTTCATATTTCTTGCGATCCTTCAGGGCGGTGGTGTGAGCGTCACGTGCGGCGGCGAGTTTCGATTTTGCCACGCCGAGGCGCGATTCAATTTCCGCGTTACGCGTGGGGATTGCCGCCATGAATTTGCGCAGATCTTCCAGATGCAAATCGACGGTTTGAAGTTCGAGCAGGCGTTGAATTTGTGCTCGCATGGAAAATTCATTCTATCACACGCAGAGCAGCGGGCTACCGCGAGAAGTGGCTCTCGACGAGGGCGATGGGCGTGCCGACACAAACGATGTGCGTAAGAATGGCGACGATTGTGTTGGTCCAAGAGAACGGTGCGGGATGGCGGGCGGAGAGAGGCATCACGACCCAATACATGAAAGTGTAAACGAGAATGCCGTAGACCGGGCCGTAGAGAAATGGTTGGCGCGTCATGAAAGTGAGTTTGCGGCTGGCGAAATAAAATACGGTGGCGGCGGTGAAGGCTACGAGGTAATGAATTCCCAAACCGAGCGCGGCAGTGGGAATTCCGCCGTCGAAAGATTTATTGCCGAGAAGGCCTGCGGCGATTCCGCGAAGAAGCCGGACGGGCTTCACGCCTTTCAGGTGCCAGGTGATGAATGCGGCGGAGATGTCCATGCATCCGCAGAGTAGGCCGGCCCAGAAGATGGCGGGGAACGCGCGAGCGTTCTGGTTAGCGACGAGTGCGGAAGATGCGTTCATGTTCTGAGCGTTCGATTCGCGGCGCGTCAATTTAGGTTGCTCCGGTCCCATCCCGAGGTGTCAGGATGGGACCGGAACTGAGATTGTGCGTGATTACGCCTTTGCCGGAGCGGCGGCCATGCGGGCCTGCATCTCGCGGGTGAGATGCGGCACGATGCCGATGATGCGCTCGATCAGCATGAGCTGGCCGCGATGATGCATTTCGTGTTCCTTTACGCCGAGGATCATTTCAAAACGGCTTTTCGGCGGATTGTTCATTGCCGCCGGCATGGCAACTTGCTCGCCCAAGAAACTATCTGTGAGCCCTTCGACGAAACCTGCCCATTTTTCACCGGACGCTTTGAGCATCTCGATTACTTGTTCTTTGGTGCGCGGTGCTTTTTCTTCGGCGCTGAGGCGCTGCATCAATTCAGGAAAGTTAAAACCTTCGAGGGTGGTGCGGCGTTCGACGGACTGAATCTGAAATTGAAAACTGTGCAGCAACGCAATGTGGGAAAGCAGTTCGCCGATCGAGCGGGTGTTTTCCGCCGCGCGGAAAGAATATTTGTCGGCGGGAATTTCATTGGCAATGACGAGAGTGTTCTTGCGGACAGTGCGGCTGCTCGCAGCTAGTTCTTTGGCGCCATAGTAATTCATGGAAAGTCTCCTTGACGGGTCGAGGTGCAATGTTGGGATTGTGGAGCGAATTAGAAGTTTAGCATGATGAGCCTAAGCCCCAAAAATGGATGAATCCTTTGCGCGGGCTCATCCGTATGACAGAGTGTGATGCTAGGGATCGCGGCACTTTCGTGGGAGGAACCGGTGGCGGTGGATACCGAAGCGGTACGGCTGCATCGCGGCGATCCGCAGGCTATGGTGTCGTTACTGGAACGGTACCAGCACCGGCTGTACCGGTTTTTGGTGAGGATGGTGCATGAGCCGGCTACGGCGGAAGATCTTTTTCAGCAGACGTGGCTGCGCGTGGCGGAAAATGCGAAACGGTTTGATCCGAGCCGCGGATTTGAGCCGTGGTTATTTTCCATTGCGCGAAATTTGACGATGGATTACTTCCGTCGGGTGCGGCCGGAAAGTTTGGACGAGCCGCTGCCTTCCGGAGATTCGCGCGCGGAAATGCTTCCCGCGGTGCAAATGAACGCCGTAGAGATATTGATGCGCGAACAGCGCACGAATCGGCTGGCGCTGGCGATGTCGGAACTGAGTCCCATTTATTGCGAAGTATTGACGCTGAGATTTGAGGAAGAAATGAAGCTGGAGGAGATCGCGGAGGTGCTGAGCATCCCGCTGCCGACGGTGAAGACGCGTCTGCGACGAGCGCTGGAAGCGATGCGCGTGAAGTTGGAAAAGCGATTGCCGGGCGGCGAGTTGCCCGGTTGGGGACAGCAATGAAAAAGGAAACGGATATGAATCAACACGAAAGCATTAATCAGCACGACAAAACCCGCGAGCAGATGCCGCTGGCTACGGCCGGAGCGCTGAACGACAGCGAAGAGCGCGAACTTTCCGGGCATTTGTCGGCGTGCGGCGATTGCTCTGCCGAATTTGAACAGTGGCGTGAGTTGGGTGCGGGCTTGCGAAGAATGCCAACTCCGCAGGCGCCTTCGGCGATGGTGGAGCGGGTGCGCGCGAGTTTGATGGCGCAAGTGATGGCGCGCGCGGAGCAAAGATCGAATCGAAGAACAATGGCCTGGCTTGTGTTATTTGCGTGGACGACGACTTTGGCGACGTGGCCGATATTGCGGTTGATCAGTCAGGGTGCGGAAACCTGGCTGAATGTGGGTTTCGTGCACACATATCACATTTTGATCGGCTTCACGGTTTTGAGTTGGGTGGCCGCGGCGGTAGCAGCTGGAGTATTGGGCGCGCGGCACCGTTTTGAGAGGAGACTGGCATGAACACTTTCAATGAACAAATTCCGGGAGCTTCTGGAACAGGCACGGAGGCAACGCCTCGCGGATTCTGGGGGAATCTTGGATTGATTCGTCCCACAGCGTGGGTGATTGCCCTAGTGATGTTTTTTGGAATGCAGGCACTTTTCTGGCTCGTAATTTGGCCGCATACCCATCCGGATGAACTGGAAAAGCTCTCTGACGTGGGAAAGATCTGCTTGCCTATGTTGGCAGGCGCATTTCTAGCTGTCTATGTGCTGCTGATAGGATTTGTTTACGTGGATGCGAAGCGACGTGGAATGCGATATGTGATGTGGACCTGGCTCACTGTCTTCGTTCCATATTCTATTGGGATAATTCTTTACTTTGTGTTGCGCGATCCAATGCCAACGCCTTGTCCGAAGTGCAACAGGCTTTCGGCGCAATCGTTCACGTTCTGTCCATCCTGCGGCGCGGAATTAATGAGGACTTGCCGCGTGTGTCACAAAAAGCTTGGCGCTGGTTGGGTGAATTGCGCATATTGCGGAACGTCGCTGACGGCACAGGCTCAAAGTTCGGCGCCTACGGCTTCGGCGTAAGAAATATTAGCGGACAGATTCGCAGAAACGAACCCCGGAGCTGAGAGGCTCCGGGGTTTCGTTTTTGTGGGACGACCTCAGCTACGGAAATGCGTCATGTGCTAGCATTAATTTTATGGGACGAGATGTTTTTGTTGTAAGCGCGGTGCGGACGCCGATTGGGAAATTCGGCGGATCGTTGGCTGGCATGACTGCCGCGGATTTGGGTGTGCATGTGGTGCGGGCGGCGGTGGAACGCGCGTTTGGGGCTGCTCCGCCTGAGCGCGTGCCGGGTGAATCGGCTGGCGATGCGGTGAAAAAGTGGAACACCGTGAATGACTGGCGCGTGGACGAATTGATATTTGGAAATGCGCGTCCGGCGGGCGTGGGGCCGAATCCGGCGCGGCAAATCGCATGGCGTGCGGGATTGGGCGATGACGTTCCTGCATTTACGGTGAACATGGCGTGCGCTTCGGGATTGCGCTCAATTCTGTTGGGGTGGCAGCAAATCAAATTAGGCGAAGCGGAAATAATTGTGGCTGGTGGAGCGGAGTCCATGAGCCGCGTGCCATTTTTAGTAGAGGCGCGCTGGGGATTTCGCTTGGGGAATCAGCCTCTGGTGGACGCGATGTATCGCGATGGATTTATGTGTCCGATGGCGGGAATGTTGATGGGCGAAACAGCGGAGCTGCTGGCCGAGAAATATAAAATTTCGCGCGAGGAACAAGATCAGTTCGCGTTGACGAGCCAGCAACGCGCGGTGGCCGCCGCGAGCGCTGGGAAATTCCGCGAAGAGATTGTGCCGGTTTCGCAGACGGATAAAAAAGGCAAAACTGTTTTGTTTGCCGAGGATGAACACGGGCGAGCGGAAACTACGCTGGAATCTTTGGCGAAACTGCCGCCGGTATTTTCAAAAACAGGAACAATCACCGCGGGAAATTCCAGCGGGATTACGGACGGCGCTTCGGCGGTCGTGTTGATGAGCGGCGAGCGTATGCGCGAATTGGGACTGACTCCGCTAGCGCGAATCCATGATGCGACGGTTGCGGCGGTAGATCCGCGCGAAATGGGAATTGGCCCGGTGCCCGCGATTCGGAAATTGGAACAGCGCACAGGATGGAAATTGGCTGACTATTCCGCGATTGAATTGAACGAAGCGTTCGCGGCGCAAGTAATTGCGTGCGATCGCGAATTGGGATTCGATCGCGGGCGATTAAACATGAATGGCGGCGCGATTGCGCTGGGACATCCGATTGGCGCAACTGGCGCGCGGATCACCACAACGCTCGTTCACGAATTACGAAGGTCGGCCGGAAAGTCGGCGCAGAGGGGTCTTGCTACATTGTGTGTATCGGGTGGGATGGGCGTCGCATTGGCGCTGGAAGGCGTGTGAAAATAAGGCATGGCCGAAGAACTCGAAGAACTGTCACTAACGGCTTCGACGAAGCTGATGAGCCCGGAAGATTTTAAGTTCATCCGCTTCAAGCGGGAAGGCGAAGTTGTGCGGCTGACGATGGCGCGGCCTGAGCACAACTTACTTCACGAAGCGATGCTGCGCGAATTGGCCGCGTCGTTTGAACACGTGGCAACGCTGAATGAAGTGAAACTGGTGGTGCTGGATTCGGCGTACCGGATTTTCTCCGGCGGAATTGATTTGGGCGAGTATACGCGGCTGCGCGTATTTCAAGTGCTGGACGCATTTGAGGCCGCATTTCTAGCGATGCTTTCGACATCAAAGCCATTGCTGGTGGTGGTGAATGGGCCGGCGGTGGGCGGCGGATCAGAGCTGGCGTCGCTGGGAGATATCGTGGTGGCCACACCGCGCACAAAATTTGCGCAGCCGGAAGTTACGATTGGAGTTTTTCCTCCGTTTGCCGCCACGGTGCTGCCGCATTTAATCGGGCCGAAACGCGCGCTGGAAATGGTGCTGACCGGCGAAGCGATTTCCTCGGATCGTGCGTTGGAATTGGGATTGGTAAATCACGTGGTGCCCGAAGCGAAACTGGAAGAAACGGTGAATGCGCTGATCAAGAAAATTACGGCGCAGTCCGGGCCGGTGCTGAGCATGGCGAAACGCGCGGTAATTGATGGAATGGGACTTTCATTGCGCGATGCGCTGCATAACTCGCTGAAAATTTTTCTGAATGAACTTTATGGGTTGGAAGATTCGCAGGAAGGCGTGCGCGCCGTGGTGGAACAACGCAAGCCCCAATGGAAGAATCGCTGAAGCGCGGTTTTGCGCACGTATATTAAGGATACTTGATGGGCTTGCCTCCGCAATTTCCTCCAGCAGACCGACCTGAATCGAATGACCCGGGCGAGCAGAATTCCGGCCTAAGTGAATTCCTGCATGCGGAGCCTTCCCCAGAAGAATTGATCCAGCAGGACTTGTTTCGCGCGGAAGCATTTGCTGCGGATGATCGGCGGAGATTTCTGCGTCGATTGGGATGGCTGCTGGTAGCGGGATTGGCGTCATTCGCGCTGGTAAGTTGGATGCTGGTTCGCAGCACGCGAATCATCGGATTCGGCGCACGAGATTCGGAACCAATCGCGGTGGTGAAATTGGAATTGGGTTCGCTGGCGCGCGGCGATATGCAGGATGCTTACGCGCAACTTTCGGAACGATACCGTAAAGAGGTTCCATTCGCGAATTACAATGCGCTGGTAACTTCGCATCGGAGAATGTTTTTGACGCGCGAATATCGCGTGACGCGTGATGAAGTTCACGACGGACAACTGCAGATCGACGCGCAGATCGTTTCAGTAAATGGAAGGCATTATCTGGCACGATTTACTTTGGTGGAGATTGCCGGACGATGGTGGATCGACGATTTACATTGGCGCGCAGAAACGTATGCCCGGATGGAACACACGTGAAGATTCACCCGTACACCGCGCAATAATTGACAGTGTTTGAGCGCGAGCATAGACTTTGGTTTCTGATTCCGCAGGCGCGGAACGATTTGGGGGAAGGCCGTTAGAATCGGCCGCGGTCCCGCCACTGTGATCGGCCTTGAGCAGAATGGGCCGTCAGCCAGGATACCCGCCGCGCCGTGTTGCCGGCATTCTTCGCGAGAAGGAATGCGGCGTGCAGCCCCATTTCTCTCGTGGGGCTTTTTTATTTTTGGCCTAGATTGAATTGATGCAAATTTTGTTTCATCGACGAATTTTTACCGCCAGCGCATTCTGCGCTTTGGCGGCGATTGTTGCTGGCGCTCAAACTATTCCGCCGCCGGCGCAGTCATCAACGACGCAAACGAATAGCGCGGATGCAAAACCGGCGGCGCCATTGATCGTCAAAGACGACATGGAACGATTGGTGGCTGTGCCGCAACCGCTGAAGAGAATTATTTCGCTGGCGCCGAGCGTGACGGAAACAATTTACGCACTCGGAGCGCAGGATCGACTGGTGGCGGACACGGATGTTTGCAGCTATCCGCCGGCCGCGCAGAAGTTGCCAAAGGTGGGCGGACCGTTCACTCCAAATTTGGAAGTGATCGTTTCGCTGAAACCGGATCTGGTTGTCGTGGCCGCAAATTCCGGGAACCGCAAAGAGACGGCCGACGCGCTCGATTTGCTGCACGTGCCGACGTACGCGACGAATGCAAAAACTGTTGATGACGTGCTGAATTCAATTGTGAAATTAGGCGATGTGCTGGGCGTTGGCGAGCAGGGCCGAATTCTGAGCGAATCCTTGCGCGCCCGGCTGCAGGAATTGCATCATCGATTGGAAAACATAGTGCCGGCGCGCGTGCTATTTGTCGTGTGGCAGGAGCCGCTGATTTCCATCGGACAGGAAACTTACATAGCGGATGCGCTGCGGCACGCCGGCGCCGAGTCCGTGATTTCCACGAAGCAGGATTGGCCGAAAGTAAGTTGGGAAGAAGTGGTGCGATTGCAGCCGGCTTATTTGGTATTTGCATCGGCGCATCCAGAGGAAATTACGACGATGATGGCGGGCGTGCGAAATCTTCCGGGCTGGCGCGATCTGAAAGCCGTGGAAGAAAATAAAATTGTGATTGTGAGCGATGCGATTAATTTGCCGGCGCCTCGGCTGGTGGACGCGATTGAAGAATTGGCGCGGCATCTGCACCCTGAAGCGTTTGCCGATGCGCCACATGCGCCGGCAGGCGTGGTGCATCTGGCAAAACGCGTGCCAGCGTCGATGCATACGGCTGAGGGCACCCGATGAAGCCGCTAACGCTCAGCCGACTGTTCTGGATATGCGGATCGCTATTGACGGTTTTGTTTGTAGTTGTGGTGGTCGCGCTGAAAGTCGGCGCGGTGCCGATTTCGATTGCGGACCTGGCGTTAAATTTGGGCCGCGTAATTCTGGGCCGCGCGTCGCAAGTTCCATCGGAATATCGATTCGTAGTTTTCGATCTGCGGCTGCCGAGAATATTCCTGGCAATGCTGGTGGGCGGCGCGCTTTCTGTTTCGGGCACAAGCTTTCAGGCGTTGCTGCGCAATCCACTTGCCGATCCTTATGTACTGGGAGTTTCAAGCGGCGGCGCCGTGGGAGCGATTATGGGGCTTATTTTCGCGCCCCAAATTCCACTGGTGGCGCCGCTCGCGGCATTTCTGGGAGCGATTGCCACTATTGCAGCGGTTTATTTTCTGGGCCGGCGAAAAGGACAATTGGACAGCACGACGCTTCTGCTCGCTGGAATTATTTCGGCGTCATTCCTTTCCGCTGTAATTAGTTTTCTGGTGACGACGCTGGCGGGACAAAATTTGCGCGGAATTGTTTTCTGGTTGATGGGCGACCTTTCGACTCCATTGCCCGATGCGCTTCATTGGGTGCTGCTTGCCGGACTGATTCTGGGAGTCGGCGCAATTTACACGACGGCCGCGGACTTGAACGTGATTACCGCGGGCGAACGCGAGGCGATTCATCTTGGCGTCGACGTAACGCGCGTGAAGTTGGTCGTCTACGTATCAGCATCATTATTAACAGGACTTGCGGTTTCGGTAAGCGGCGCGATTGGATACGTGGGATTGCTGGTACCGCACGCAATGCGAATGTTGTTCGGATCAGATTACCGCGTGCTGATTCCTTCGTCGATGATCGGCGGTGCGATTGCGCTGGTTGCCGCAGACACGCTCGCGCGAACGGTGATGAAGCCGACGGAATTACCGGTCGGCGCGGTGACGGCGATTCTTGGCGCGCCATTTTTTATTTATTTGCTGCGGCGAAGATTGCAATGAGCACGCCGAACAATCCGGTGGTAGGAATGCCGTCGCAAAGTGGCGGCCAGCAGACTGGCGAACCGGTGCGCTTGACCGTGGAGCAGGCCAGCTATGCGTATCACACCAAAGGAAATACGGCGCCAGTGTTCACGCTGGCGGCGACGTCCTTTGAAGCGCGGCAGCGAGAGATTGTGACGATTCTGGGGCCGAACGCGAGCGGGAAATCCACGCTTTTGAAATTAATTGCCGGATCGTTGGAGCCGCTTTCGGGGCGAGTGGAGTTGGAAGGCTTTGAAATTTCGCGACTGAATCCGCGCACGCGCGCGCAACGGATCGCGATGGTGCATCAGGAAAGTCCGCTGCTGTTTCCCACGCGCGCGGGTGAATATGTTTTGCAGGGGCGGCATCCATATTCGCGGATGATGCGCTTTGAAACGGAAAACGACATTCAGATTGCGGAAAATGCGTTGGCACAAGTTGGCGCGACACATTTGCGCGATCGCTGGATGCATGAAATTTCCGGCGGCGAAAAACAGCGAGTGATTCTGGCGCGCGCGCTTGCGCAACAGCCGATTTTATTATTGCTGGACGAACCGACGCTGCATTTGGATATCGGCGCACAAGTGGAATTGCTGGAGCGACTGCGTCAGCTGGCGTTAGAGAACCGCTATACGGTTATTGTGGTGACGCACGAATTGAGTTTAGCGGCGGAATTTGCGGATCAGGTTGTGTTGATGCACAACGGAAAATGTTTGCGCGTGGGAACTCCGGCGGAAGTGTATCGCAGAGATTTACTCGAGCAGGTTTTCGAGGCGCCGCTGGATGTGGATATTGGGCCAGAGGGGCGTCCGCGTGTTCATATCCGCGGAACAAAAACTGGGCGTCCCGCGCCAATTCTAATGCAGGACAAATTATTTTAGTTTTGTTGACGTAGATTTATTCGGCGGCGTGGAAAGTTTTAGTTTTTCGCGCTGCATTTATTCATCGCAGACCCCGCGCTCGGGAAGACGGTTCAAAGCCGTCGCCGCCGCGCGACTGTATGCGGCTTTTGAGGGCCGCGCCACTTTGCGGACCGGTGGATTTTTCGCTGGCCGACATGGGAAGGCGCTGCTTGCAAGTTGCCGCTAAGCCAGGAGACCGGCGGGGTCAGCATCCCAAGTACGTGGCGGCCATCGTGCGGCCACGACGGGGAAACCTTAATCTCCCGCGCGAGAGGGAGACGAGGAGAGACCATGAAAATCCGCCGTGCTGTTCTGTTTTATTCCCGATATGTAATTGCGTCGATGATTTTTTCTTTGATGATTTGCGGAAGTGTGTTCGCACAAACGACTTCGACTGGAACGCTGAATGGAATTCTTACGGATGCAAGTAAGCGTGCGATTAGTGGGGCGCGTGTTGTTGTTACGAGCCGCGGCTCGTTAAAAGGCCGCACACTCGTGGTAGCCACTGACTCCCGGGACGATGGAACTTTCAAGCTTCCTCTTCCAGCCGGAGAGTATCGCGTCACAATCACACGTGATGCGTTTGTGAAAATCGAGCGCGACGTTACAGTGACGGCGGGTCAGCAAATGGAATTGAATTTTCAGCTTGAGATAGCGCCGCTTTCGGCGAGTGTTGTGGTTACCGCGGAGTCAAACCCCGTGGAAACAACTTCATCGCCGGTACGAGTTGACACAGTGACGCGCCAGCAGATCGATGCGCAGGAAACAATCTCACTACCCGATCTACTTTCCACATTACCGGGGATAACTGTGGCGCGGACCGGTGCTGAAGGCGGTCAGACGACACTGTTTCTGGATGGAGCAAATTCCAATCACACGCAAATATTGATTGATGGCGCGCCCATAAACGATTCCGGCGGCTTCATTGATCTTTCTAACTTGATGTTGGATAACGTCGAAAAAGTCGAACTGGTGCACGGCGCGGAAAGCGCGCTGTACGGCTCGGACGCAATGGCTGGAGTGATCCAGATTTTCACGAAACGTGGTGACACACGAACGCCGGAATTGGATTTGACGGGAGACGGCGGATCGTTTGGCACCGGCCGTGGCTCAGCGGAACTGAGCGGTCTGCTTGGGAAATTCGACTACGCGATGGGGGCAACGTATTTTGCTACCGGCGGACAGGGACCGAATGATTTCTTTTATAATCGCGCATTGAATGGAAATTTCGGCTGGAAGCTTTCGGATTCGCAAACGCTGCGCGTCTCTCTGCGAAACAACACCAGTGACGCCGGAATTCCGGGACAAACTTTACTTGAACCGCCCGATTTATTTCAGACCAACGATCAGCACGATTTCAGCGTGAATGCATCGTGGGACGCGAAGAGGGGCACGAACTGGTTGTGGCATGTGTCTGTGAGCGACACGGACCTGCGCGCGAATGATACCGAAAATAATCCTGATCCCGACTTGGCATTTGCCGCGATAAGTCAATTCAATCGAGTGCAGGGAAATGCTCAGGCCACGTATTTCTTTAGCGGCGTTGCGCTGACTGGCGGCTATGAGTATGAAGTGGAAAATGGATTTCCAAGCGCGATCACTCCTGATCACGCACACAGAAATAACCAGGCGGGCTATCTTGATGCACGGTGGCAAGCGACGAAACGATTGACTGTGACCGCAGGAGTGCGTGCCGACGCAAACACAAGTTTCGGAACGCATGTGGTGCCGCGAGTGGGAGCTGCGTATCTGTTGCGCGCTGGCAATGGCGCGATTGGTGACACGAGGCTGCACGCGTTTTACGGCCAGGGAATTGACGAACCACGATTGGATCAATCATTCGGCACGGATCCATGCTTTCCCGGAAATCCAAATCTACTTCCTGAAGAAAGCCGGACGGGCAGCGGAGGAATCGATCAGGGATTTGCGTCGAATCGCGTTCACTTGGCTGCGGATTAT
>DATBYL010000001.1:0-8724 GCA_036513735.1 Candidatus Acidiferrales bacterium | reverse complement strand
CGCACTTCCGCCGCATCCTTCGCCAGGATGAGCGTCTTTGAATATGTAAATCCGTCCTGCAGAAGTTTTTTGTATTCGTCCTGAGTGCGGTTCAACTCGATCGTTTTTGAAATTTCGCCGACTTGCCGTCCTTCGGCGTTAAATTCAGCCCACGTTTCGCTCAGCGAATCGGAACTGCGCCCGTTTTCTTGACTGAATCGCAACTGATTGGCATCAACCGAAATTTTCACCTTCAACTGGCGCACTTCTGCAACCTCAACTCCGTCAGCCTGAACGTCGAAGCCTAGATCCGTCGTCTCCAGCGGACTGCGAATCGCGTCAATTAATTTCTGCGCGTCGCGTTGCTGAACCGTCGTCGTGTCAGCAATCGCGTAGTACCCTTTCCGCGCGCGCACTTCCAATCCTGATAGTCCCGGCCGATCCACTTTCACTTTTATTTCGCGGAATTCGCCGTTCCATTTGTTGTGATCGGGGTAGTAGCTGAGGATGTAGGTCTGGGCGGAATCGTCAATTACCTTCCGGATCGAGCCGGCAAGATCATTTGTGTTTTCGTATGCGCGGCCTCCGGACATATCGGAAAGATCCTTGGTGTAATCGAAATCGCCCACTTGTGGAATACGTCCCGGAAGTATCGGGCAGGCGGCGGTACCGCCATAATTGCCGTCGCGCTGAGCCGGTGTTGTAAAGTCGCCGCCGGACTTCGGTCCTTTCCCGCCGCCCCCTCCGCCGCCGGATGGGTGCGCGGCCTCACCGCCGCCTGCCATCAGCCCCAAAGCATTCAGCGAAAAAAGCGGGAAGTCCGCATCACCCAAAGTTTTCGCGGTCTTGTCCGTGATTTCCACCGCGTTAAGCGCCGTTTTGCCGAGACCCGCATCCGGCGGAAATCCCGTAGAAAGCCAAATCATATTTTTTCGGCCCGGCACTTTCGCGAGGCGATCCGCAATCGCGTGCATCGCGTCCATCGTGTGCGCATCCATATCGCGTGGCGCGGTTTGAGAAGGATAAAAAGCTGTCGGAACATATTGTTTTCCGCTAGCCAAGGCGCGGTTCAGCGCGTCTGTATCAGCTGAAAAATCCTGCAGGAGATAAAGTTTGTCTGCCAGTTCATAAAGAGCCACGCGATCCTGCAACTTCATCTGACTAATAAATTTCCCGACTTCACTGAAGATTGGTCCGATGGCGCACAGGGGCGGACATTTGCCGCCGCATTCGCGCGGGAAAGCATCCCAAAAGCCGGCGTTGTAGGCGTCAATCACAATTACGGTGAGCGAAGGTTGCGCCGTGGCGCCCTGCTCGTACCGGTTCGTAAATAAATTCGGTTTCGCAGCAGCGGCCATAGTAACCAACCGATTATTTTGTTCGGTGATGGAAGTAATTTGTTGCCGCTTCCCTTCATCCAGCAAAATGAAATCATCCTTCGTAAGACCCGTGACAGGCCGGCCACGATCGTCATGCACCGTCACGCTAACCTGCACGATCCGAGTGGTCACGTGAACAGCCGATTGCGCCGACGGAGTCGGCATCACAGCCGGCGGCGGAGGCGGTACCGACTGCGCGAACACCAATCCAGCGCCAGCCAGAGCGAGCGTCACCGCGACCACAACCCCAACGACAACATTGTTCACTCGCACGATGTTTCCTCACTGTCGGCAGTCCTACCCGCGCCCTACTTTTTCGTCTCTGGCGCTACCGCCGCAAATATTCTCGAAAGCGGAATAATCACCGATCCAATCGCCCCATTCCCCGCATCGCGCAAAACCAAACGCACTTCCGCCGCATCCTTCGCCAGGATGAGCGTCTTTGAATATGTAAATCCGCCCTCCAGAAGTTTCTTGTATTCGTCCTGAGTGCGGTTCAACTCGATTGTTTTTGAAATTTCGCCGACTTGTTTTCCTTCGGCGTCTAACTCCGCCCAAACTTCGGAAATGTTGTCAGTCCATCGGTCGGTCTGCTGCTGAAAACGCAATTGATTTGCATCGAGAGTGATCTTTACTTTTAATTGGCGGACGCCGGCGACATCGAAGCCGTCGGCCTGGATGTCGAAACCCAGATCGGTTGATTCGAGCGGGCTTTTAATCGCGTCGGCCAGCTTCTGCGAATCGCGTTCGGTAGCGGAAGCGGTATCCGCGATGGCGTAATAGCCTTTGCGCGCGCGGACTTCCAGTCCGGGCCGATTCACTCTCACTTTAATTTCGCGGAATTCGCCGTTCCATTTATTGTGGTCGGGATAGTAGCCGAGAATATAAGTTGAGGCGGAATCGTCAATTACTTTTCGGATGACGCCGGCGAAATCATTCGTGTCGTAGAACGCGCTCCCGCCCGATGTCTCCGCAAGATCCTTGGTGAAATCGAAATCGTGTAACCCGGGAATACGACCCGCTATTGCGGAGAGACCATACTCGCCAGCGGCTTGAGCCGGCGTTGTGAGGCCGGCGCCGTCTACCTTCCCGCCTCCACCGCCTCCGCCACCTGCCATTTGTCCATAAAACAATGGGACCAGTCCACGCGCATCAATCGCAGAAAGCGGCAGATCGGCATTTCCCAGCGCTTTTGCAGTCTCGTCCGTCTTTCCCTGCTCGATGAGTCTCGATGGAGGAAAGCCGGTTGAAAGCCAGACGAAATTCTTGCGGCCGGGTATCTTGGCAAGGCGATCCGCAATCGTGTGCATCGCGTCCATCGTATAAGCGCCCATATCCGCGGCGTTTACTCGAGACGGGGGAAACGAGACTGGCACGTATTCCTTTCCGCGAATGACCGCTTGTTGAAGCGCGACTGGATCGCTGGTGAAGTCCTGCAGGAGGTAGAGCTTGTCGATCGTAAGTTCGTAAAGCGCGACACGATCTTGAGGTTGCATCTGCGCGACGAACTTTTCGACCTGAGTGAAAATAGCGTCGACCGTGTGGAAACAAACCATGTACGGCGGAGGCGGCGGACACGGCATGCGGTAATCGAGGTAGCGCGTGTTGAATGCATCCAGGACGATGACGGTCAACGGTGGTTGCGCGGTGGCCCGTTGCTCGAATCGATTTGTGAAAAGGTTCGGCGCCAAAGTAGCCGCGGTCGTGGTGATGTGATTCGTTTGCTCCGAAAATGACGCGATTTGCTGGCGTTGTCCTTCATCCAGCAAAGTGAAATCGTCTTTCGTCAGTCCTGTAACAGGTCGGCCGTCCTTGTCATGGATAGTTACGCTGACCTGCACGATGCGCGTCGTCACATGCACAGCCGATTGTGCCGAAGGCGTGGGCAGTGCTGGCGGTGGCGGAGGCGGGACTGATTGCGCGAACGCAAATGCGACGCTGGACACGCAAATTATCGCGCAGATAAAAAGATGCTTGATGCGCATGACGTCCTCTCGCCGATGACTCTGCGTGCCTTGATTTCTATTTCGCCGCGTCTGTCTTAAACAGCCGGTCAACCGAAATATTCACTGTTCCGACAGAGCCGTTGCCAGAATCTCGCGCCACTAGCCGCACTTCGGTTGCACCCTTCACCAAGTTGACGCTTCCTGAAAAACTGGCAGCCTTGCGAAAGAAAGTTTCGTAATCGGACTGCGGAATATTCAAGTTGAGTGTTTGCGAAGTGCTGGCCAGAACTTGTCCATCGTCGGCGAGCTGTACCCATTTAACGTCAACGCTATCGGTCCAGTGATCTCCGATTTTTTCGAGCCGCAGTTGACTCGGATCAATTTTCACGCGGGCTACTATGTGACGGTCGCCGTTTGCAATCACAGGGTCGGCTTGCACATCCATCGCCAACGCGGTGGATTCAAGGGAGTCCTTCGCCGCGTCCACCATAATTTCTTCTTTGTCCTTCGCGGAAACTACATTGTCTGGGGACGCAAAATATACAGCGCGTGCGCGTACTTTTACACCTGGACGATTCACCTTTACAGTGATTTCGCGGAATTCTCCGTTCCATTGATTGTGACTCGGGTAGTAGCTTAGGACGTAAGTCACGCGCGAATCGTCAATGGATTGCTGGATGGCGCCTGCAATATCATTTGTATCGTAAAACGAGCGTCCGCCTGTGTCGGCGGCGAGTACGATCGTCGCGTTGCGTACATCAATCTCATACTGGCCAGGCCTTTTCGCCGCCAAGCCGCGAGCGTCGACCGGATAGATGGCAACATTGGCGTTGCTTAAAGCGTTTGTGGCTTTCGTAATTGCCTCTTTAAATACTTCTGGTCCGTAAGCCCCATGTTGGCCAACCGAACCCATGTTGATCTGGAAAGGAAAGCTATCTGAAATCCAGATGAGGTTTTTGCGGCCCGGCACGCCGGCCAAATGATTGGCGATTACCGTAAGGGCAGCCGAAGTGTCCCTAACTTTGGCCTCAATATCGAAGACCTGGTCGGCCACGACACCCGCCTTTGCCCACGACGAGGCACCTTCGGCCATACCGCCGGTGGAAGGAGAATCTGGCGCGAAATCCATTGGAGGAGCTTGGCCTGCCCCATCCTGCGGCAGATGTGAAAACACTCCAAGCGCGCGCAGCAACGAAGCAGTGTCACTAGTGAATTCATGTGCGATATAGATTTTGTCGGACAGGAAGTACAGTACCACGCGGTCCTGTGGCTGAAGCTGCTTCAAGAACTTGATAACTTGTTCCCGCGCGGAAGCTCTATCTCTCGGAGGGGTATTTAGGGCGTCAAGCAGAATTACGGATACGACTGGCGAAACGTCGGAACCTTGCTGGAATCGATTAGAAAAAGTGTTCGGAGCCGAAGCCGCGGCCGTCGACGTCGTGACTTCGTTCGTTTGCTCCCACATCGAAGCGACCGTCTGCGGCTGCCAGTGATCAAGTATTGTGAAATCTTTTTTGGTAAGCCCTTTGACGGGTTGGCCATTTTTGTCCTGGACAATCACATTCACTTGCACCGCTCGCGTGGAAACGCGGAGTGTGCCGGATTGCGGCGACGGGGGCCGAGGCACAGATTGCGCGAACGCAAGCGCCGCGCCGCCGAGGCCGACTATCGCGCAAATCAAAACATATTTAATGCGCATGATAATTCCTCCAGATTCATTTCGTTCGTAACGGATCACTCGTATCGCAGCGCCACAACCGGATCCACGCGCATGGCTCGACGAGCAGGCAACCAACACGCAACCAGCGCCACCACAATCAGCACCACCGCAGCCGCAAAAAAGCTCGCCAAATCAAAGCTCCCGATTCCGTAAAGCAAACTATTAATGCTTCGCGTGAAAATCACCGATAAGCCCAGCCCGGCCACAACGCCCGCAATCACCATGGCCATTCCGTTCTGAAGAATTAGCCGCAACACATCGCCGCGCTGCGCGCCCAGCGCCATGCGAATTCCAATCTCCTGTGTGCGTTGACTCACCGAGTAGGACATCACTCCATAAGTTCCCACTGCCGCGAGCAACAATGCCAACGCGCCGAATCCCATCAGTAATTCCGCAGCAAGGCGAGACCCGGAAACCATTTGGTCCATCAACGAAGAAACCGTAACCAGACGGTCGAGCGGTATCGCTGGGTCAAGCGATTGCACGGCGCTCCAAACACTGGAAAGCGCGGCGTCAGGATCGGAGCGCGGATCGCTCTTCGTGCGAACGTACAAAACCGCATTTGGGAAATACATTTGCTTCAGCGAAAAATACAAAATCGGTTCGGGTGATTCCTCCAGCGTTCGCACTTTTACATTTCCCACCACGCCGATCACTTCCGCTTGCAACGTTTGCCCGGCAAGACACGTCAAGCGCCGCCCGATCGGGTCTTGCCCCTTCCACAAGTGATCCGCCAAAGCCTGATTGATCACCACCACTTGATCCATTTCCGGATCATCGAAGTCATTTACATCCCGCCCGCGCAGCAGCGGAATGCCGGCAGCAGAAAAATATCCAGGCCCTACAGCGACAACAGGAAATTGCGACGCATTCCGCAGATCGGATGTGTCAACCCCTTCGGGAAAAGTTGTGTAGGTAGCGGAGACACTGAAAGGCGCTGAGTTCGCAATCCCAGCGTCCGCGACCGCGGGCAGCGCGCGCACTTTCTCCGCGGCATCGCGATAATATTGTTCGGTGCGCTCCTGCCGATAGTTCTGCCGCGACGGATCCAGAAACACAAGTAATTCGCGCTTCGTCTCAAATCCCGTGTCCAACTGCTCCGCGTTCCGCAAACTGTGAATGAATAGCGCCGATCCCACCAGCGCGATCAGAGAAAACGCAATTTGCGCCATCACCAGAATTCCGCGCAACGCGTACCATCGTCCCGCGCCGCCTTGCGAATCAGCGCGGTCTCGCAGCGCGCTCATCTGCCGCGGATTTGAAACCTGCAACGACGGCACAAGTCCGAAGATCAGCGTGGCCACTACGGAAAGCCCCAACGTAAAAAGCAGAACTCGGCCATCCAGCGAAAAGTTCAATCCTTGCGGTTTGCCGCCGGGTAACAACGTCCACAAGAAATGAATCGCCCCGTACGCGCATACCACTCCCAGCGCCGCCGCCACGAATCCGAGCAGCAATCCTTCCGTCAGAAGCTGGCGGATCAGCCTCCACCGCGAAGCACCCAGAGAAAGTCTGATGGCCAGCTCGCGCCGCCGCTGCATCTCTCGCGCTAATAAAAGATTCGCCACATTTCCGCACGCAATCAGCAAAACTAAAATCACAATCCCCATCATTAATGTACTCACCAGCACGAACAGATTCCGCTGCACCGGCGGCACATTCGTTTCACTCAGCGGCACCATCACCACATTTCGTCCGGAATTTTCCGCCGGATATTCCTCCGCCAGATGATCGCTCAGCGCGCGCATCGAATTATTTGCCGCGTCAAACGAAACACCCGCCTTCAGCCGCCCCACCATGAACACCAGCCGTCCTCTTCGACTCATAAACCAATCCTTGCGAGGATCGGTCACCAACTGGTCGTGCATCATCATCGGCGCCCACAAATCCGGACTCCCAATCGCCCCCACTTGCTGAAATTCTTTCGGCATCACGCCGATTACGTTGTAGTCCTGTCCATTCAGGCGAATGTTTTGTCCAACAATGTGAGCATCCGCCGCGAATTTCGCATTCCACAACGCATAACTAAGAATCACGACAGGCCGTGCATCCGGCGTTTCGTCCTCATCCTTCGCGAAATCTCTGCCCAGAGCCGGCCGCACTCCCAGCACGTCAAAGAAATCCCAGTTCACCAGTTGCACGTCCGCAAAAATCGGCGCAGTAGATCCGGAAATCTCCAACTCATCGCCCGCGTCCATGAACATCGCAAGTCCCGCGAACGCGTCATTATTTTCGCGATAGTCTTTCGCGTTCAGAAAAGCGTTTTGCAGATATTCCGTCACTTTGCCGTCCACGGTTTGCTGCGTCGAATACACCACCACCGCCGTGGACGGATCTTTAACGGGAATGTTTTGAAGAAATACGCCCTTCACGAGCGTAAAAATCGTGGTGGTTCCGCCAATTCCGAGGGTCAGCGACAGCACAGCAATCGCCGTAAATCCGGGATTTTTCGCCAGCGTGCGCAGCGCGTAGCGAATATCCTGAAACAATTCCTCCAGCCAAACAAAACTCCAAATCTCGCGCGTGTCCTCCTTTGCACGCGTCACATTCCCAAATTTCCGCAGCGCCGCGAACCGCGCTTCCTCCGGCGACATCCCGCGATCAATATTTTCCTGCGTCCGCTGAGCGATGTGCTCGCGTATGTCTTCGTCCAGCCCCTCAAGCATGCGCTTGCGGCGATTCATGCTTCTCCCTATTCAGCCGGACGAAGAACTCGCGCAATTGCTTTTGCAAATTTGTCCCACTTGCTCGTTTCGCGGGTTAGTTGTCGACGGCCCAACGCCGTCAACCGGTAGAACTTCGCCTGCCGATTGTTTTCGGATGTGCCCGCTTCAAACGAAATCCATCCGCGTTTAATCAATCGGTGCAACGCCGGATAAAGCGAACCCTCTTCAACCGACAAAACATCATCCGATTTGAATTGGATCGCCTTCGCGATGGCGTAGCCGTGCAGCCGCCCAAGTTGCAGCGTCCGCAGAATCAACAGGTCAAGAGTTCCCTGCAACATCTCCACACGTTCGTCTTGTTTTTTGGTAGTCATACTAGCCCTCATCCTAATCCTCCCCCCATAGAATATCAAGGGGAATATTTTGCAATCGAAGACGCGCCCTGAGCCTGTCGAAGGGTCTGTGCAGGGTCTCTTCGCAAACAAAAAAACGCCTGCACTTTTCATGCGTGCCGTGTCATCTATTTCTATCGAATCGTTACCTCGCGGCTAATCGCCGAAATCCGCCCGCCCACCGCTTCCTGCACAACCTGACGCACGCGATACGATCCCGCCGGCGCGGAAATCGAAAGCTTCGCGTCCAACCCTTGCCTAGAAAGCTGCTTCAGCGTCGCTTCCTTCAATCGCAAATCCATCACGCCCTGAACACCGGTCAGGAATTTATTCTTCGCGTCGAACAGTCCAGTGATAAAAATTAATCGCTCGGAATGCCGGCCGCCCAAAACTTGAAACGGCAGCTTGCTCACGTCCACATGCACCAGCACCTTCAGAGAAAGTTCACCGCTCGCCAGAGTTTCAGGCGTGGCCGTGAATTGAATCGGAATTTCCGTGGGGTCCGTGCCGGCCATAACAGTCTGTCCCAATTTCCGGAATCTTTTCTCCGAAGGCGAAAGTTCGGGACTGGGCGCGTAATAACCGGGTCGCGCCGATACCGTCAAGTGCGCCGGACTCGCCAGTTGCACCTTCAGTTTGTGA